>CALMZT010001184.1 GCA_937870805.1 uncultured Chloroflexota bacterium | reverse complement strand
CGCCAGGAGAAAAAGAAAATTTGAACCACCGAGACACCGATAACACCACGAAAATAGGAGAAAAACAGAGAAAGTCAACCGCCAGACACTAAAGTGTCCGGCTGCCGAAGTGCCACGTCTACTTCAGTAGACACGAATGCGGCACCAGTGCAGAGTCGCAACTGTTGTGCCGCTTCGCGCGTATAGAACGATATAATGAAAGTGTGGAGGGGATCGTCATGGACATCGAAAAACCGAAAAATGACACGGAAAACCTGGTCAGCGATGGCACGTATGAACTGGCATCGTTGGGCAAGCGTTTTATCGCGCTGGCAATCGACAGCATCATTCTCGGCATCATCAGCGGGATCCTGGGCGGAATCAGCGGCAGCGGTGAAACAGGCTTTATCACCTATTTCATCCTGCAAACCGCGTATCAGTGGTATTTCCTGCTGTATCAAAATGGGCAAACACCCGGCAAACAGGCAATGCACATTCGGGTCGTTAAAGTCGATGGCACGCCGCTGACGGGCGCGGACGCGACGCTGCGTTCGATTGGCTATCTGGTCAACAATTTCCTGTTCGGCATCGGCTGGCTGTGGGCGGCTTTTGATAGCAATTATCAGGGTATCCAGGACAAACTGGCAAAAACGTTTGTGGTGAAGGCGGAGTGAGCGCAACTCCTGAGCTTTAACAGTGTTTTAACCTTTAAGCATCACTCATCATGAAGGAGATAAACATGAACAAAGCAAGCCTGGGTTCGCGCTTTATAGCGCTTATCATCGACAACATTGCCATCGCAATCGTAGCGTGGATTCTCTCCTCACTACTTGGATCAACTATCGGCAGTATCAGTTCGTTTATCCTCGCCGTAATCTACAACGGTTACTTCTGGACAACCCGTAATGGGCAGACGCCCGGCAAGCAGATGATGAAAATACGGGTGGTCAAGACCAACGGCGCTGCACTGACGTGGACGGACGCCATCATCCGTGTCGTCGGCTATTACATCAACACCTTCGTGATTTTCATCGGTTGGATCTGGGCATTCTTTGATGCGGATCGTCAAGGCTGGCATGATAAGCTGGCAAGCACCTACGTCGTAGACGCATAAAGCGACAAACACATGAGATTGAGAAGGGGCATCACGCCCCTTTTTTATTGTCCCCTTACAGCATTTCTCGCGCTATAATGGGCGAAATTGTCGTGCATTGAAGGACTTGAAACGATGTATAAACACTATCAGCAATGGAACGAACTCGCACCGCGCGGGCTGCTGCTCATCGGTTTCGGCGCGAGTTTGTTAGGCGAAGCGATTATCTGGAAAAGCAAGAACAAAGCGGTGTGGAAGTGGTTTTCGCTGGGCACGATTGCGTTGATTGTTCTGAATTCCGGCGTGTCGATCTTTGCTGAAGCGACCAAGCACCGTGCGCTGTATGAGATGAAGCTGAGTCAGCCCATAGAGAAGCAATGAGTAATGAGCAATGAGTAATGAGCAATGAGTAATGAGCAATGAGTAATGAGCAATGAGCAATGAGTAATGAGCAATGAGAAAATGCGAAGACATTGAACCGCAAAGGCGCAAAGGTCGCTAAGGAAAGAGGAGAGAAGATAAGAAGTTGAACCACCGAAGACGCCGCGTTGAGTACAATGTAGAGCACCGAGACGGACGTGGCGTAGGTTTTTAGGGCGTAAGCGCTTTGCTTAGTGCTGCGCCCCTACAATATCACATTCCGCAATTAGCCGCTCTGGGTTCAAAACCCAGAGCTACCATCAATATGTAAACCTCTGAAGAGGTTAGAATGTACTCCTGCAACTTTTTGAGTTCTCGTCTAATAAGGTGACTTTCATGCGAATTCGCTCTGGCGAAGGCATACATTTTCGACTCCAGCTAAAGCTTGACGCCAGGTCAAAAGACAGTTAGACCTTGTGTACGGCGAAACCTGTGCGGGCTTCAGTGATGACATCGCGCAGCATTTGCCCACGCTGGCGAATGGTTTCCAATGGCATGTTGCCTTCGCCTGTGAGCCATGCCGCCGCGCCGCACGCGACTGCGCCATTTTTCATGAAATCGCGGGTAGTAGTGTCGTTGATGCCACCGTTACACATAAATTTCATGTGTGATAGGGGACCGCGCACCGCCTTGAAATAGTCTAAGCCCAGCGAACCCGCCGGAAACAACTTGAGCAGGCGCACGCCCAATGCCCACGCATCGACGCATTCGGTGGGAGTCATGACGCCGGGGATTGCCAGCACGCCGCTGTCCTGTACATGCTGCACTACATCACGGCTGAAAGACGGCGCGACGACAAAATCCACGCCTGCGTCGAGCGCACGTTTAGCAGTCTCTACGTCCAGCACTGTGCCCATGCCGACACAGGCGTCAGCGCCGAATTCGCGCTTGATGGCTTGCATGGCTTCAAGCGGCTGTTCAGAGTTCATGGTGAGTTCAAAGATGTTGATCTCACATTCCATGAGCACGCTGGCAACGCTGAGCGCGACGCTGGGTGGGAAGGCACCGCGCATCCCTGCCATCAAGCCGGATTTTACGATCATGGAGTAGGCGTTATCGGGGTTCATAGGAGTCCTCTATTTTGAGTTGTCAGTGATCGCCTTTGAGTTTACCGCAGGTGAGGGATTGTTGGGCAGAGGGAATAGGATGTAAGGAGTATTTCGCGGCACGGCGTAGTTGAGGCTATAATCATGGAACGACAAGTTCATGTAGAAATAGAAGTTACGCCGTTGGGTTCACGAACAAGGGGTAGATGCAGTTTAACTATTAGGACTTGCGCAGTTGAGTTCACGAACAAGGGGTTTAAACCCCTTGTTCAAGCACAAATCGCGGTTCAACGGCGTAAGTCCTGACTATTAAAGTGGCACCTCTGGCTAAAGCCGAGAGGCTGAGTGGAAAAGGCGGTAAGCGCACTGAAGGCGCTGGCGAGTCTCGTACAAGCTATACTCCGACCTATTTTGTTAAAGCGCATAAACCCTTGTTCAGGCATAAATCACCCTTACAACTGCGTAATTCCTATAGGAAGAAAATTTCAGGGTAAGGGTGGGTCTTTATCCCTGTGAGACTTATTTTGCACACAGCGAGGCGAGCCGATGCGAATTTTTGCCGTTTTGGTGCTCATGATAGGACTTAGTGCTTGCCAACCGCAGCAGCCTACGTTTGTTCTCCCTACGGAGTTTAACCTTGACGCACAGTCAACGGCGGCGGCTGTAGGCTTTATTACACAGACGGCGGTGGCGCAAACGCTGATGCCGGCAACGCTGCCGCCGACGTGGACGCCATCGCCTGAGCCTTTGATCACGCCGACGATTGCCGCGACGGTTGACGAGAGCGCAACGGGGATAGATGCGCCGGGTATGATTTACTACATCTACAACGGCGACTCGATTGCGCGCGTCCCCGCCGATGGTTCAAGCGAACCGGAATTAATTCTGCTTGCCAATGGTATCGAAGATTTGACGCTTTCGCCTGATGGGACACTGCTGGCGTATGTGGCGCAGGGCAGCGGCAGCGCGCGCGAAGTG
>CALMZT010001183.1 GCA_937870805.1 uncultured Chloroflexota bacterium | reverse complement strand
GGCGAGATGTCACCATCACCGTATCCAATATGCCCGCAACGGACCAACCCGAACAGCGCGCGGCGTGGGAAGCACAGGCAGCGCGTTTCCAGGAAATGTATCCGAACGTGACCATCGAAGGTCTGGAACTCCAATATGATCCCGCCGCGTTTACTGCGCTTGCGGCTGGTGATCAACTGCCGACCTTGTTCCTGACCTACTTCACTGAACCGTCAAAGCTCATCCCTCAAGGCGTGCTGGCAGACATCACCGCTTACCTTGAAAGTGCGGGCGTTGTAGATGTATTTAACCCCGAAATTCTCAGCATCACCAGCCAGGACGGAGCAATTTATGGCATTCCACTGAATGCTTATGCGCTGGGGCTTGCCTACAACATCAGCATGTTAGAAGCTGCTGGCTATGATGCGCCGCCCGCGACATGGGAAGAACTTGCCGAGATGGCAGTAGCATTGACTGACCGTGAGAATAACGTTGCAGGTTTTGCCTTTATCAACGATGGCTCCGCCGCTACTGGCTGGCAGTTCACACAGTTGGCGTATGGCTTCGGCGCAACCCGCGAAGACATCATTCGTCCCAATGAAGACGGCACTTTTACAGCCGCTTATGGCGAGGGTGCAACCGTCGATGCGCTGAATTTCATCTACGACTTGCGCTGGACGCAAGACGTGCTGCCCGGTGCCACGCTGGATTGGGCGAGCATTTCAGAAGCCCTGATGGCTGGGCGTGTTGCGATGGCGATTTACGCGGGCGACCAGTTCAATTTCGACTACTTCCAATTCCCGGATGCTGATCTGTCGAACTTCGGTTATGCCCCTGCACCTGCGGGACCCAACGGCAATGTCATCTCGTTGACGGGCGGTAATCTGTGGGCAGTGAGCGCCAGCGCCAGCGCCGACCAGCAAGAGGCAGCGACTTACTTCCAACTGTGGCGTCAATTCGACCCATCGGAAATGCAAGCCTCTATCGAAGCGACGACTGAAGCTGTGGGTATGCCAACGCTGCCGATGTATGTGGGCGACTATCAAACACAGTGGGAAGCCTTCCGCGCACCCTATAATCTGCTGCCTGTTGAAAATTATGCCCTCTTCACCGACGCGATTAAAAACGGCGAAGTCACACTGCAACCTGAACCAATCACCGCCGTTCAAGATTACTATACCGAAGTCGGCGTAGTCGTCAGCGAAGTTTTGAGCAATGAGGATGTGGATACTGCTGCACGGCTTGCCGAGTCTGCCGCAGAGTTCCAGTCGTTTGTGCTTGACCGCTAGCTGATTGGTGGCGAATGGATGAGGGGTGCAGCGCGTAAGCGAAGCGACTGCGCCCCTACCCATATGCATATCCTTTTCAACAGGTTTTAAGGACGCCTATCCATGAGCACACATTCAGAAGCGAAGCCCATGCTGCCAGATCGCTCATCCCAAAAAGCATTACCCAAATTAAATTTTCGCTGGGTACAACAAATCACTGCTTACTTGTTTTTACTCCCCGCGCTGGTCATTTTTGGTCTTTTCGCCTGGTACCCCATCCTGAGAGCAGTGGAGATGAGCTTTCAAAATGTGCAGCTTTCAGGGGAATTCACCTGGGTAGGACTGGAAAATTACGAGTTGATGCTGCGCGACCCGGCGTTTGTCGCGGCGTGGGGCAACAGTTTTATGTTTGCTTCGTGGAGTATTGTGCTGGGATATTTTGTGCCGATTATCCTCGCGGTATTGATTCGTGAAATGCGTGGGGTTGGCGGCTTCTTTCGCATTGTGTACTTCTTGCCGACAGTGGTGCCAGTGGCAGTGGCAGTGCTCATCTGGCGTTTCATTTATGATCCCGATGCGGGGTTTTTGAATGCGCTGCTGCTGCAACTAGGCAGCGTGCGCCAAACGTGGTTGCAGGATCCTGCTCTTGCCAAGCCCGCCGTTGTCGCCATGATGACGTGGGGTGCATTTGGCACGACAGCGCTGATCTATCTCTCGACCCTGCAAGAGATCCCTACAGAACTTTACGAAGCAGCAGAACTCGATGGCGCAAAACCGATGCAGCGCATTCAAAATATCACGCTGCCCTACCTCTATCCGGTGATGTCGGCGTTGTTCATTTTGCAAGTGATCGCCGTCGTGCAAATTTTTACCGAGCCATTCCTCATGACCAACGGCGGACCAGGGCGCGAAACATTGACGCCCGCTATGCACATTTATAATCGTGCGTTCATCCGCTTTGATCTGGGTTATGCGGCAGCGTGGAGCGTGACGATGATTGTGGTGCTGCTGGTCTTTTCGATTATCTATCGCGTCATCAACCACAAGCTGACCGTTGAATAAAAGCTGGAGAGTACACCAATGGATCGCGGATTTTTATCAAACACAGAACTTCGCACGGGAAACGGACGCATTTATTATTTCACGGCGCTCATCATTCTCGGCTTTGTTGCGATACTGGCACTGTTTCCGTTCTTTTTCGCCTTTACATCTGGTCTAAAAGGCAGCACTGAGATTTTTAGGGCAGGACTGAATCTTTTCCCCGATACGCCGCTTTGGGAAAACTACACCGAAGCATGGACACGTTTTAACATGCCGCGCTTGTTGGGCAATTCGTTTGTCATGGTCGGCGGCAGCGTTCTGCTGCAACTGCTGGTCTCGGCACTGGCGGCGTACAGTCTGTCACGCCTCAAGCCGATGGGTGGGCGTTTCATCATGACAGGCTTCTTGATCACCTTGATGGTGCCGAGTATCGCCTATATCGTACCTCTGTACCTGACCATCCGTGAGGTGCCGATCATTCAAGTCAATCTCCTGGACTCGTACTGGGGGGTATGGCTGCCATATTCGGTCAATGCTTTCGCCATCTTCATTTTGAAAACCTTTTTCGACAACATTCCGTCGGAGATTATCGACAGCGCGCGCGTTGATGGAGCATCACCCCTGCAAGTGTTTCTTTATATCGTGCTGCCTCTTTCTAGCTCGATTCTGATTGTCATCTGCATTGTGAGCTTTGTAAATATTTGGCGAGACTATTTGCTGCCAGCGCTGGTCTTGACCGATCCCGAAAAGCAGCCCATCACTGTTAGACTCATCAGCGTCGCCAACAACTACGGCGTCAATCTGCAAATGGCAGCCTCCTTCATTGCGCTCTTGCCCCCGCTGCTGATCGCCATCTTCCTGCAACGTTATATGAGGGTTGGGTTGACGCTGGGTAGTGTGAAGGGCTAGACAGCTATACGAGTGAACGTGCTACGTGCACGATAAATCTCGACTCCACATTTTCATAGCAGATTGCGCGCTGCTGATTGCGGCGCTGTTTGAAGCCAACATCGTTTTGGAGAAGTCTTTATGTCGGTCATCCCTGAACAATTCAAACTGGATTTGAAGCCCAGAGCAGCGCGTGAAGCCGTAGTACATATCGGCAATGCCCGCTTTACCCTGCTTACAGATCGCCAGCTTCGTCTGGAATATCATCATAGAGAATGCTT
>CALMZT010001182.1 GCA_937870805.1 uncultured Chloroflexota bacterium | reverse complement strand
CATGTAGCGTGAAGAGTGGCGTCCGCATTCTTGACAGACGAAAATACTACGTGTTTTTTGCAATGCCATCGTTTAAATTCCGCTCATTTGTTCTAATGATTATATCATAAAAACCGTTCTAAAACATGTGTTCTAAAAGCAATTTGGAAGCAGTTTTCTGAGTTCAAAAAATGGGTTTTAGGCAGTAAAATATCACGGTGAGGAATAACCTGCCCTGACATGAAGACTTCTCATCGAGTCGAGATGTTCTAAGGCGTGTTGAGTGGCAGATTCGACTGTCAGAAGTATGCCATTCTTTTACTTAATGGCGAACAAGGATGGCTAATTCGGTCTGCGCTGTGGCACTACGGCTAGCTGAGCGCGGATTCGACCAGGCGCTCGATATTGGGCTGTGGATGAGCACCCACCAGTTTGTTGAACTGCCGTCCATCTTTAAACAAAACAAGCATGGGAATGCTATGCGCCTGATATTGTGAAGCGGATTGTGGATTTTCATCGACATTGAGCTTCGCCACCTTGAGGCGCCCCGCATATTTTTGCGCAATCTGCTCAAGGATGGGCGCGACCATGTGACATGGACCACACCAGGGTGCCCAGAAATCGACGAGCACAGGCGTTTTGCTTTGCAGTACGTCCCTCGTGAAAGTGCTGTCGCTGACGGTGACTGGCTGACCATCAGTGGCACGGGTTTCCGGCGCAGGCTTTGGTTTGGGTCTTTGACCGAGCAAAAAGGCAGCTTGCGCTTTTACATCGGCTGGCTGCGCTGGTGCGCTGGTAGACTGTGTTTCACCATTTTTGAGGGCGATAATGGCGGGCAACGTCGGGCGTTGATACTGAGCATGTACCTGTGGATTCTGACTGGCATCAACGCGCGCAATCAACAGTTTTCCGGCGTTTTCCCGTGCCACTTCGTTGAGCGTAGTATCCAGCTTGGGATCAGGTCGATTGTAAAGATACAGGATAATAGGCAAAGTTTGCTTGAGGACTTTTGGCAAACTGTTTTCGTCGGTAGTGATGGGGGTATCAAAAACGGGCATAAGAATACCTTTGGGAACGCAGCCGCTTGGGAAGTTATTTTCAGGGCTTCAATGCAGAATTTCCACAATACACCATACTTTCACTGTAACATGGAATTTTAGGTTTCAGCACGAGACAGGTAGAATTCTAAGATGATTTTTATTTAGAGCGTGCCTGAAAATTCAACTCTGAACCGCGCGATCTTCAAAAACGCTTGGCGACCCGTACATTTTGCAGCCGTCCCAGCCGAGCGATGTTTCCAATGAGGGGTAGCGCATAAGCATAAAATGCGGGCGTCACCATGTTTCCGGCAGCATTCATATAGTGGCGCGGTAAGAGTTTTTCTTGTCCGCTGATTTCAGCGAGTGAAATTCTACCGATGGATGATGAGTAGGAAGAAGGTGTCTCAAGGCGCTCTAACGTCACCATGTAATGACTTAATCCATTGGCATGGTATTGTGCTGCGGCAGTGCCGACCAAAGTTGCTTCCTGACGATCTACCGGAGAGACGCAGGCGCTCAAATCACGTCCAATCAGACCCGGACGCAGCAGACGCACTTGCAACCCCAGATGTTGGCGCACTTTAACTGCAAGTTCATTCGATGCCCCTGTCGAGAGCGCATAAACGACGCGCCCCAGCGTATCAGTGGGTGCATTACTCTGCGCGACGAAGCTTCCGTTAGTATCCCGAATCCCTTCGCCAATAACGACAAACACACGCCCCAGTCGGCTGTGAACGCGCTGCACATCTTCTAAAAAACGTGCTTCGTCAAAAGCAATTTCAGGCACATAAATCAGATGTGGCGCTTCATCGTCATGCTTTTTGAGTAGAGCGGAGGCAGCAGCAAGCCAGCCTGCGTCACGCCCCAGGGTTTCCAGAATCATGACATCTTCGTAGGTTGCCATCGCTTCAAGGTCACGTCCAACATCACGGGTAGCGATTGCCAAAAACCGTGCAGCGCTGCCATAGCCGGGTGCATGGTCAGTTCCCGCCAGATCGTTATCTATGGTTTTCGGAACACCGATGACCTGAAGCTCATACCCCATGTGCTGCGCGATTTGGGCAACCTGATGACAAACGTACATCGAGCCATTGCCGCCGATTTGTGTGAAATAGCGTATCTCATGAGCGCGGAACACATGGATTAAGCGCTCATAATCTTCATCCTGAACTTTGTAGCGGCTTGACCCTAGTGCTGATGCAGGGGTACGCAGCAATCTTCGCAGCGTCCCCTCATCTTCTCGTGTAAGGTCGATAAATTCCTCATTCAACCCACCTTCAATCCCATGCACGAGTCCATAGATGCCTGTAAAACACTGATGCTGTCGTGCTTCGTTGATCATTCCTACTAGACTCGCGTTGATGACGGCAGTGGGTCCGCCGGATTGAGCAACTGCTAAAATTCTCTTCACGACTTGATCTCAGTTTCCACCGTCAGGACATGATTGGTGTAACCGGGCTGCCCACCGCCGACTGAAATCTCAAAAGTGCCTGATTCAAAGATGCGCTTACCTTCCGCCGTGACGTGCGCGAATTGTTCCAGCATGAGGTTAAATTTCACCGTCTGCGATTCGCCTGCTTGCAGATGTATGCGTTTGAAGCCTTCCAAATGGCGAATCGGACCAGGCACAGCGGCGTCTACCTTGCGGATGTAAAGCTGAACCACTTCATCGCCTGCCCGCTGACCACTGTTTTCAACCGTCACTTCGACCTCAACCTGTGTTCCTTCTTGGTTGATATTCAATTCTCGATAACGAAACTCGGTATAACTCAAGCCGTAGCCGAAAGGATAGAGAGGCTTTTCTCGCAGATAGCGATAGGTGCGATTTTCCATTGAGTAATCGGTAAATGGTGGAAGTGAAGCAGTGGATGGATAAAATGTTACAGGCAGGCGTCCGGCAGGGTTGTAATCGCCAAACAGCACGTCTGCGATTGCCGTACCCCCTGCTTGCCCCGGATACCACGCTTCGATGATGGCGGCGACGTTCTCATCTGCCCATTTGATCGCCAGTGGACTTCCATTGATGAGAATGAGTACGACGGGCGTGCCTGTCGCGTGGACAGCTTTGATAAAATCTTCCTGTGCCTGTGGGAGTTCAACAAAACTGCGATCACCGACGTTCGCCGTCTCGCCTTCTTCCCCTTCCAGCGCCTGCGAAAGCCCCATCACCAGAACCGCCACATCGGCGTTGCGCGCCAACTCTATCGCCTCTTGGGCATCATCACTCGCACTCTTGAGATCGCACCCCTTCGCATGATAGACCTGAGTCTGAGCCGAAACCCCCGCACGAATACTGTCCAGTGGAGTAACTACTGCTTTC
>CALMZT010001181.1 GCA_937870805.1 uncultured Chloroflexota bacterium | reverse complement strand
TTTGCTCGGACAGTCCACGAGCGCCGATCCGGTGTTTCCCTGGCTCATCAAACTGCTCGACGCGCGCGATTGGCTCTCCGTCCAGGTGCATCCGAACGACGAACAAGCACGACGCCTTTGGCCAGGCGAGCGCGGCAAAACCGAAGCATGGGTGGTGCTGGCAGCAGAGAAGACTGACGAGAAGCCTGCGCGGCTGGTGATCGGCGTTAAACCTGGCACGACCAAGGAACAGTTGGCGCAAGCTATCCGCGACAACACGCTGGAAAGTCTGCTGGTGTACGCCGACGTACAGGCAGGCGACGTGCTGTATATCCCCGCCGGGACAATTCACGCGCTCGGTCCGGGGCTGCTGGTTTATGAGATTCAACAGTCATCGGATACGACTTATCGCCTGTACGACTGGGGACGCAAGGGGCTGGATGGCAAGCCGCGCGAACTGCACATCGAAAAAGGTGTGCAGGTAGCGAACCTCGACACGCTGCCAACGGTTGAGCATTTTCCAGAACCGAAAGCGTTGATGGAAGTCGTGCGTGGCAAATATTTCACGACGCTGATCTACAATTTGACCGATCAACGCCCGCTGCAATACTTCATGCACAAGGAAGCGCCGCGCCGCTATTTCCACGCGCTGACCTGCGTCGATGGGTCGTTTACTGTCGAGGCGATGGTGATTGCTGCGACGGGTCCCGTGACCGACAGCCGCAAGTTCTTAGGACCGCGTTCGCCCGCCGTCGTGGTGGAAAAAGGACAAACGTTGATGATTCCGGCGTGCTTTGATATGTATCGCTTGACCTCGCGCACGCCCACGTCGCGCGCCATATGCTCCTATCAAAGCAACCGATGATCGCTATTCTGGTTGACACGCCCATACAAGGTACAGCGCACGAGACAGCCTTTGGCATCTCCGCGCCCATCGTGTCACAAAGCATCAGTGGACAGGAACTGCTCGTGTGCGCGCCGACCTTTGCCGACCCGCGTGCGACAGTGCGCGCCTTGAAAGATTTAGGTGCGTCGCATCTGTGGCTGTGTGAGGCTGTCGCATCGCTGTCGCCGCTGCTGGAAAACGGCGATTGGCTTGTCCCTGATGACTACATTGATGGTACGCGCGGGCAGCATTACACCTACTTCAGCGAAAAGGCAGGGGGTTATGTCCAGCAAGTCCCACCTTTCGACCCAGACAGCCGCGAAGCACTGATTCGCAGCGCGCAGACAGTGAGCGCGCATCCTTTTAAGCGCGGCGTTTACGTAGGGATCAGCAGTACGCGCATGGAAACGCCCGCAGAAGCCACGTTCTGGTCGCGTGCGGGCGCGCACGTCGCAGGTCGCTACCTCAGCCCCTATCTCACGCTCGCCCGCGAACTCGAAATGAAAGTCGCCGCGCTGGTCATGGTCAATCGCAGCGGCGGGCAGGCGGCAGGCGAAGCGTTGAACTTCGATATATTGATTGAGAAGATTCTTCCGGCAGCCTTGCGATGCTCTTGACGTTCGCGCAAGTGGCTGATAATTCGTTATAATGCGCTCATACTCGCTAAGTGCCGATAGCTGAAAGCTGATGGCTGACAGCTAATCGCTATTTGCTAGGAGCAAACCGTGAGCCGAACAAAAATCGCCCTCGCGTTCTTTACTGTGATCTTATGTGCGCTGGCACTGAATGAAGCCATCCATGCGCCCGCTGGCGTTGCGGAAGCGCAAGTGCCTGTCACGACGCCTGACCCGAACCTGCCGACGTTTTCAGCACCTACCATTCCACCCGTACAGCCGATTGCGCCTGTCGAATCATTCACGCCCACTACTGAACCCGCGACGGCGACCCCTGAACCGACACAGCCGTCCGCCGCGTTGGGTGAAGCGCTGCCTGTGCTGATTAACGCGCGCCTTGATCTCGATGTGCTGGCAAATGATCGTCTCGGCGGTCAGCGTCCCGCAGGCTGGAATGGCAGCAACAACGTCAATGATCCGCAAATC
>CALMZT010001180.1 GCA_937870805.1 uncultured Chloroflexota bacterium | reverse complement strand
AAATGACAGTATTGTGTTTTTAGAGTGGCAGCCACCGATGCTGCTAGAGCATATGCTGACCCATGTTTTAGAAGCACTGCAACCTCGCAATTAAAAACGTCTTGTGGGTAAAAATCATCAAAGCGGTTGACCTTGCTTTAACAAACCTTTCACACAATTTTTAGAGGGTGAGGGTTTACAAGGACTTGGCGCTCTGGTATAAATCTGTACATCCTGCCGCGTTCGCGATGGTCGCAGCGCCTCAGCCAACACCCATCTGATAGAGAGTCATTATTTGATGCTGTGATAATAGGCTAGAGCCAAAATCTAGGCATTCGAAGAGATTCTCAAGCCTGCGAACGCAGGTTGAAGCAAAGCAACACACGGCGCGGCGGGGCAACCTAACAAAACCAGTAGCACACTCAACAACGAGCGTGCTATTTTATTGGGAAAAGGATTTCCCATGCACGCTGTTGCCGAGCACGTCTTTGTCATCACCCGCTTTTACACCAATATCTACCTCATCGACACGGGCAGCGGCTTGGCGTTGATCGATACGCACTTCTCACCAGCAGTCATTGGCGTGCTGGGAAAGGAACTGCCCAGGCATGGCTTTCAACTCGATCAAATCACTCATATTTTGATCACTCACGCGCATTTCGATCATATTGGTGGACTGGCAGCGCTGCAAAATGTCGTCAACGCGCGCACGCTGGCGCACCGTCGTGATGCCGGGATTGTGCGCGGCGAACAGCCTGTAGTTTACGCCCGCCGCGCAGAGCTAAAAGGCTTCGATTGGCTGTTGAGTCATTTTCTAGCAGCAACTCCTCCACCTGCGCGCATCGACGCCGAACTCAAGGAAGGCGATAGGCTCGACGAAGTGCTGCCCGGTTTGCAACTAGTCGAACTGCCGGGACACACTTTTGGACAAATCGGCTTCTGGTGGCAGGAAAAGCGTCTCTTGATTGGCGGTGATGTGATGATGCATCTGCCTTGGGGATTAACCATGCCTACCCGCGCGGCTTCGCCCGATTGGGCAGCCACGAAAGCCTCGATTCACAAAGTCGCTGACATGAACGTCGATGTGCTGTGTTTGGGACACGGCAACCCGATTGTCGGCAACGCAGCGACGCAAGTGCAGCAGTTGGCGCAAAAAATCGGCAGCTAATGAGCAGTTCGCATAAAGATTGAACTGGACAACTCTGTTCTACGTATTAAGCGTAGAAATAAATTCACAAATTTTTGTCAAAACCCTTCACAGAGACAGAACCGTTTTATGATATAGTAGGTGTCTGTGGAAAACACAATGACGAGTCACGGGATTTTATGAGAACCTATCGAACAACGTTAAAATCCAGCGAGTCGCCGTGGGCACGGTTGGTCTCCGATCTGCTGAGTCCACCCGTCGTCTGGCTGTTACTGGGGACGGCGATTGCCATCAAGTTTGCCGATACACGATCACAGGCACTGCTTTGGATTGCCATCTACGCCGTACTGATCTTCGTTTTGCCCGTGAGCTACATTGCCTGGAACGTGCATCGTGGCAAAATCACCGACATCCACATGAAAGAACGCCGCCAGCGCTTTGGACCGTTCGCCTTCTCCATCGCCTGCTCCGCGATTGGCTGGCTGGTGCTGCGGTTGATGAACACGCCGGAGATGGTCTCGGCGTTTGCGTTGTTCAGCCTGCTGCAACTGGCAGTGTTGGCAATCATTACGCTGGTCTGGCAGATCAGCATTCACGCAATGAGCATCACAGGGGCAGTCGTCGCCATTGGTGCGATTTTTGGTGTGCCACAAGCGCTCGTCGTCATACCACTT
The DNA here is from genome assembly GCA_937870805.1 of uncultured Chloroflexota bacterium. Taxonomy (GTDB): domain Bacteria; phylum Chloroflexota; class Anaerolineae; order Aggregatilineales; family Phototrophicaceae; genus JACAER01. The sequence continues at coordinate 460 of CALMZT010001180.1, read as the reverse complement.
GTACCACTGGTCGGTGCAGCGCGTATCAAGCTGCATCGCCACACTCCCGCGCAGGTCGTCGCGGGCACAATCCTGGGCGGTATCCTGCCTGCTGTCCTGTTCGCGATCCTCATGCTTTCTACACCGTTTTAAACACCTCCCCATGCCCCTTTACGATGGGGCATCTTTAGCGCTCAAAGATGATTGCCCTAAGCTGCGCATCGACAAACTGCCCATCTTTGAAATAGACCTGCCGTTTGATGCCTTCAGGCTGAAAACCGACTTTTTCATAAATGTGTGCGGCGCGCGGGTTGTTGGTAAACACGTCCAATTCCAAACGTTTCACCATCGGGTTGTTCCGCGCCCACTCGACGGCGCGTTCCATCAACGCCGTGCCCACGCCTTTGCCGCGCCACTCCTTAGCCACCATAATCCCCAAGCCAACAGTGTGCTGCGTAGAAGGCATGATGCCGCCGGAGCA
>CALMZT010001179.1 GCA_937870805.1 uncultured Chloroflexota bacterium | reverse complement strand
AGCAATTGAACGATAGCGCACCCGCAAGTTCGGATGCAGTGCCTTGCTGACAATCATCTGTAAACGTGTAGTAATCCGTTCTGCATCGCGCCGGAAATCCACGATGAAATCTTCTCCGGCGTTGCGTGGAATTTCAGGACGCGCGCCGCCTGTGAGCATAAAGTACAGCAGTTCGCCCACCTGATACACATCACTTTGGCGGCTGACGCCCTGCTGCGTCACTTCATCGCCTTCCAGGAAAATCGCGTTGCCCCAATCAATGACTTTCAGGCGGTACAGGTCACGATCCCAAAACAGATGTTTGGCATCCACATCGTTGTACACAATATCCTGCCCATGCGCCGTTTGTAGCAAATCCAGCAGCGCCTCGACAATGATGAGCATTTCTAATTCAGGGAGCCGTTCATCGCGTGCTGCCTTTTCGCTGACCATGTTAGCAACGATGTCGCCTGTGCCGCGTTCGATCACGATGTATTGATGTGGCATTCCCCCGACGAAAAACTGCCCGCTGCCAAGCAAAGCAGTTAGCACAGGATGTCCGGCGAGGCGCGTCAATACTTTGCGCTCGTTGAGAATGCTGACTTCTTGTCCGGCGCGAATCGGAGGAGCATCGTTGGGCGCGGGGCGTTTAACAACGACAAGGCGTTCACTGTCGAGTGTATCGACAGCGCGCAAGGTTTCACCAGAGCGCCCACGTGGGTAAATGTAGTCGTAACGGTAGCGGTTATCGAACAGGCTGTCAGCCATGTATAAAAATAATCCTATAAATAAGACCTTATGGAACTAATTGTACGCACAGACAAGCGAACATGGCAAGATGATACAAGTTGACGCGCGGCGTCTAACGACGTATATTTGAGCTTAGAAAAGAGCGACGGGAGAAGCACGCCATGAGCGATGCGAACAATTTTCTCTATCTTGATACAGATGCTGAGCGCAAGCAACTGGTTGATGAGATCAGATATGTACGGCGTGCGGTGTCACAGATTGTAGACATCGTGCCTGTAGCATTACGCTACGAGCCGCGCTATCATGGCTGGTCACTGGCAGCGATGCTGGCACATCTTCATAACACTGATAATGTTTCACTATGGCTGATTCAGATGGGGCTGCTGCGCATCCGTATTCCCATCTCCAAGAAGATAAATGATCGCTGGAACGACTTTGCCGCAGGCATTTTCCGCCAGCGCATTATTGAAACGACCCTCAAAGATATTCAGCGCAACGAAAAGCGCATTACCGACTTTATCATGCGCCTGCCCATTAGTAAGTTTACCTGCGAAATTTATCATCCCGATCTTGAAGTCAATCTAACGGTTGAGCGCGCTGTGCAAACCCTGTTCCTTCATCACTGGCAGGGACACTTGCAAACGATGCGGCAGGTCGAAGGTATCCAAAAAAGTAATGAGTGACGAGTAACGAGTGATGAGTCAAGGAAAAGATAGCAGACAAATCGGTAAATTTGAGGATTTAGTCGCTTGGCAAAAAGCACGATTACTGACAAAATCGATATATCATGTGACACAGCAGACAGCTTTTGCAAAGGATTATGGGCTTTGTGGACAGATACAACGAGCGGCTGTTTCTATCATGTCAAATATTGCAGAAGGATATGAACGCGCGAACCCCGGGGATTTCCACCGTTTTTTATGTATTGCGAAAGCATCCTGTGCTGAAGTACGATCACAACTCTACGTTGCTTACGATATCGGGTATATCTCTGAAACACAATTCGACCAATTGATGTTACAAGCGGAGGAAACTGGGCGTGTAGTTGGGGGACTCCGTATTTCGGTGGAGCGCCAGTGGAAAAACACCAAATGATACTCATCACTCATTACTCATCACTCATTACTTGAATTTATGCGCGTCATTCTGCAACGAGTTCAACAAGGCAGCGTGCGCGTTGATGGCGCAATTGTTGGCGCAATCGAAAAAGGCTTCGTTGCTTTAGTCGGTGTTACACACGGCGACACCCAAACCGATGTCCAAATGCTCGCCAGGAAAACCGCGAATCTGCGCGTATTTGAAGACGATGCAGGAAAAATGAATCTCTCCGCGCTGGATATTGGCGCCGGTGTTTTGGTCATCTCGCAGTTCACGTTGTATGCAGACGCGCGTAAAGGTCGCCGCCCATCATTTGCGGATGCTGCGACGCCAGAAATAGCCTCGCCGCTGGTGGATTACTACGCTGAATGTCTACATGCTGAAGGCATTA
>CALMZT010001178.1 GCA_937870805.1 uncultured Chloroflexota bacterium | reverse complement strand
GTCATCCTCTGCCTGTGAGGTGCGGGCATGTTTTTGTGCTACGCCGTGACCAAACCGCGCACTTTCTTGCAGCGGGCGGCGCGCACTCGTTTGCACACGGGCACTGGCATACTGTCGAGATGAAGGTCGCACAGGTCTGCTTGAAGATTTTCCCAACCCTTGCACGCTGCCCGACGCATCGCCGGACGCGAGGCTTTACACAATCTCCTCCTGAAAATCAGGCTCGGTGAATGATTTTCTTGACGAACAGCTAACGACTAACAGCTAATAGCTTCCCTTCGGCTGCTGCTGCGTGATGCAGTGGATACTACCGCCGCCCAGCGCGATCTCGCGCGCGTACACGCTCACTACTTTGCGCGTCGGGAACAGCGCGGAAACGGTGGCTAGTGCTTGCGCGTCGCGCGGATCGTTGTACGTCGGCACGATGACGCCGCCGTTCGCAATATAAAAGTTGACATACGACACGGGCAGCCGATCTCCTGCCGAAAAATCAATGTTCAACTGGTCGCTCTCCGCCGTCTCGTCCAGTTCTTCGGCGGTGAAATACAGGGGTCCGGGCTGGTGGATTTTGTGGACTTCGAGCGTGCGCCCTCTGGCGTCCGTGCTTGAAGACAGGAGGTCGTAGGCGCGCTGCGAGATGGCGTGCTGCGGATCGTCCTCGTCCGCCCAGGTTAGCAAAACCAAACCGGGGCGCACGAAGCAGCACAGGTTATCGACGTGCCCGCTGGTCTCGTCGCGGTACACGCCGTCTTCCAGCCAGATCACTTTCTGCACGTTCAAATAGTCCTTCAGCAGCGCGTCGATCTGTGCCTGGCTCAGGTGCGGATTGCGGTTGGGGTTCAGCAGGCATTCCTTCGTCGTGATGAGCGTGCCTTCGCCATCGACGTGAATTGCGCCGCCTTCCATAATGAATGGGGCGTCGTAGCGCGGCGTGCGCTCTATCGCCAGCACTTTGCGCGCCACCAGGTCATCCAAATCGTAGGGCGCGTACAGTTCGCCCCAGGCGTTGAACTGCCAGTTGATGCCCCGAATTTGACCGTGATCGTTGACGACGAACGTGGGACCACAGTCGCGTGCCCAGATGTCGTCGTAGGAGATTTCCACGAGGCGCACATCAGGCGGCAGCAGTTTCGCGGCAGTGAGGTACTGTTCGCGGGTGACGCCGACAGTCACAGGCTCAAAACGGGCGATGGCACGCACGATTTCAGCAAAGGCGTGCTGCGCGGGATAGGCGTTTTGCCGCCAGACATCGGGGCGGAACGGGAACAGCAGCCAGCAGCCCGCGTGTGGCTCGAACTCGGCGGGCATACGGAAGCCATCGGCGCGGGGCAGGGTGAGGGAGGACATAGGGCGACATACTCCGAAGATACAGGATGAACCGCAAAGTTCGCAAAGTTCGCAAAGGACAGAATGGAGAGATTGTAGCACAGGGAAGGTTAGAAAAGGTTAGGAAACCCAAATGGTGAATTTTGTGCTCAAGAGCGGCGGCTGTGGTGGGCAGCGTTTGAGCAGGGAAATGACCGGGTGGAACGAAAGCGTGCGTGGGGAAGGAACGTAAAGCGGCGACAATTGCGGCAGCAGGAACAAAACGACGAACCATCGGGCAAAAAACGCCGTTTTAGGTTAGAAAAGGTTAGGGAAAGCTAATGATTGACTCATTCCAAAGCCCATCTCCCATTCTGTAAGGATGAAACAAAACTATCTGGCGCAAATTGCTGAACTAAGATACATTTGTTCTGGAATCAAAGTTATTTTTTGTGGTTGGTATTGTGATGAATGCGCCTCTAAAACCCTTTCTCAAATGGGCGGGTGGGAAAACACAGCTTCTCGACACTTTAGCTGCCCGCACTCCTCAGACTTACAACAGATATGTAGAACCTTTCATTGGCGGTGGCGCTTTATTTTTCTACCTGCGTCCGCATGAGGCGATTATTGCCGACTCAAATCCTGAACTTGTTAATTGCTATCGTGTAGTGCGGGATGATGTTGAAAATTTGATAGCTGTTTTGTTGCAATATCCTCATAACAAAGATTTTTACTATGAGATACGCAGCAAAGAAACTGCTCAGCTTACTCCGCTTCTTAGAGCAGCGCGTTTCATATACCTAAATAAAACGTGTTACAACGGACTCTATCGTGTAAACAAAAAAGGACAATTTAATGTCCCCTTTGGTTCACAAAAGAATCCGAAAATATGT
>CALMZT010001177.1 GCA_937870805.1 uncultured Chloroflexota bacterium | reverse complement strand
CAGCGCCTTACCGCCTTCAGCGGCATTCGCGTTCGCCGTCTTGACCGTTTCGCCGCTTAATTGGCGAAGGTATTGTCATTAAGAACATCATTTTGTTTCTTATAACCACCAGGGCACGACGCTGTATTCTCCGCCGACCAGCGCGCCCTTCGCCAGCGTCGCCGCCACTTCCTCACCGCGATACAGCGTCACAGGCAGCTTCGGCAGCGTGAAAGCACCGTAATGCAGCAGCGTGAACGCCTGCACCGACTCAATCGCCTGCGCCGCCGTCAAGCCTTCTGCACGCAGATGTAACGGCTGGGCGGTCATGCTGTACGGCGCTGTCGATGTAACCAGCAGCGCTTCCTCGTCATTCAACAGGAATCCGCTGCCCACTGGCGCACCCGCGATCTTGCCAGCGTCCAGCGAATACACACGCGGCGCGCTGTACTGCATAATCTCAACCAGCTTGAAATTGATCTTCGCCGCCTTCGACCACTGCACCAGCAGCGCACGAAGCTCGTTGCTCAAGCGCCCGCTGTAGTGCAGCAGCACGCGCTTCTTTTTCATCTCATCCAGCGGGAACAGCGTGTTCATCACCGCCAGCGGAATCGGCTCAGCCAGCATCACAGGTTCAGTGTGTGCCACATAACGCAGCAGCGCGCCGTCACTACGATACACGCGCGCCGTGAAAGTCGTATTGACGCTGTGATCGGCGTTCGGCTTCTCCGCCGTCACCACATCCAAGCCCACAACGAAATCCGCATAACTCAGCGGCTCATCCAGCACGAACGGTAGATTGCCACTTTTCGCCAGCGTGCCCAGCACCACGCGCGGCATATCTTCCGGGTCATCCAGCGTCGCGCGATGAATCACCTGACACGGCAGCCCACGCGCCAGTGCCAGCGAACGGAAATAGCGCGCGAGGCTGTAGTAATCCTCGTCCTCATCAACAGGCTGCGGTGGCATTTTCCTGGTAGGATTTTTCGGATCGACAGCAGGCGCGCCTTCGTCAGGCATGAACATCAGAATGATGTCCGGCGCTTCCTTCTCCAGCACCTTCGCGGCTGCTACCAGATTCTCCTTCGACAGCACCTTCACCTTGCGTTCGCGCGCCATGTCGATGTCGAACCCGTACTCTGCGCGCAATTTCCTGCGCAGCGCCTCCACGAAGTCGTCAATCTTCTCGTTCAGCGTGTTGACGACTGCTGCGCGCAACGGTTCCGTGCGGTACTTTTCCAGCCGCGCGTAATCGCCCATCGCCGCCGCGTCGTACATCACCTTCGCAGGGTCATACACCCGCACGCCCTTGCCGAAGCGCAAAAACGGCTTGAACGCCGCGCGCGTGAACAACTCCGGCGCGGTCTTCGTGCTGAAGGCGTTGGCGATCAGGTTATGCTTCTTCAGTTGATCGGACGCCGCCTTCACCAAGCCCGCGCGAATCGGCGGCTTGATGCGCAGCGCCGCTTCCGCCTGGCGTGGGTCGATGCCGAAGCGTTCCGCGTCTTCGAGGCGCACGAGGATGTACAGCGCGCTTGCCGTGTAATCATACACGTTGCGCCCTGCCTGTACGCGCACGACAGGCTCATCGTCCGGCGCGAGGCGTAGAATGTCCTGCATCTTCTCGCGCTGTGTCAGGTTCAACAGGCGGTTGCGCTGCTTGCCGAGATTGCCCACCACGTCGATGATCTCGCCTTGCAGCGTCGAGGTGCGGTCAGCGACGGTCAAGCCCACCATCTCATTGCGTGATTTCAGCGTTTGCGCGTATGCCGCGAGGTCGTGATCGTAGATAATGCGCGTGGTGACGCTCAACGACAGCGCGGGCTGCTGTGCGATGTTCCACGCCTGCACGGTGGCGCTGCGCTCGACGCGGGCATTTAGCAGCTTGCCGCCTGCCGCCTCAGTCAGCGCCGCGCGAATTTCACCCTCAAGCGCTGCCACAGGCGCACGCGCCACGTAGTCCGCGAGAAGCTGCGGCGTTGGCTGCCACTGATAATCTTCCTCGATGCCTTCCAACGCGCCGTAAACTTTGGGCTGCGACTCGCGCAGGTGATCGAGCGCCATGATGAGTTCCACAGTGTTCGGCGGTGTATCCGTCAACAGGCGTTCACCCGCCCACACCCACATCCCTTTGAGCGCGATGCGCAGTTGATACGCCAGCTTGCCGCCGATCAGCAGGGGATCGCCTTCCTTGAGGTAGACGTGATAAGCCGTCAGCGGCGGGATGGCTTCGGGCGCGATGGGGAACATCTCGACAAAGAGCTGCGATTCTGGCATAGCAGGAATCTCTTGAACCAACGGTTTGTCGTTATTTATAGCACGCTTTTTCCGTGTCTGTGCGGCAACCATAGATTATCCTCAGGCAAATGGAGGGACTGTAGAGGTAAACCCGGCGGCTTACCTCCACACAGTCGCGCCATGCGACTTTAGTTCATATTATAGCACAAAAGTTCTAGATTTGGGATGAGGAAGTGATCAAATCCGCTTCATGCACACGACAGGCTCACGCGCCAGCATTATGCGCAGCGGCGAGACATCAGGTAGACCTAGAGCGTCGGCAATCGCCGCATCAATCGCCGCGCGTGTCTCATCCTCTGCCATCTGTGGTAGGGGTTTCAAGGGTTGGGTACTGAAGCTGTCAAATGCAGCAGCAAGTTTAACGAGTTGTTCGGGCGTCAGCGCCCGAATGTCGAGGACAGGCATGGCAGTAAGGGAAGGTTTTTTGAAATCAACCCAAGCACCACGAGTTTCATCTCTTGTTGAGAGTAATATTAAAAACGCGAAAGTCGAATTTAGCCAAAGCACTAACGCTTTATCTGCATCAACTTGAGTAACATTTTCTTTGAAGGCAAACGACCACCAAACATTTGATAGAGCGGCTTTATTTAATCGCATAGCAACTAAACGTTGTGTGCGCAACCACATTCTTTCCGCAAGAACTATAGTGCCCGATAAACCCCATAAATCTTCAACTTTGCGCAGCGGGCGCCCTTTTTTAGCTTGAGCCAGAGGCGACAGGTATTTGTTGGTCTCTTGCCCTAATTGTATGACTTTATCCGCATCGTGTCCCCAAAAAGCAGGGTACGATGTCGGTGAGTCAACAGGTTCAAATCCATCGTATATATCGCGTCTATCGGGTCCCAATCTACCTAAATCGCCTAATGTACAGAGGTTAATGGATATTTTTCCTTTTACCGTAGGTATCCAAACCTCACCCTGTATCAAATGAGATACTGCCCGTGTCAAATCTACTTGGGCAAACGCGCACGGCAAAAACCAATCTAGCTGCATCTGTTTCCAGTCATAGGCAATCATTTCACCCGCTTTTTTGCCGTTCAGCATAAGGTTTGTTGCACCTTGTCCTGTGAGCAAATCTGTTGGCTGCGCATTCATAATCTGTGCGGCGAGATTCAACCCCTCAATCGCGGTTGTTGGGTTGCGCCACAGATTTACAATCGTTGTGTAATGTCCATTGGGCTGTTTTGTTGATTGATTTTTCGTCGCTACGAGCAGTGCTTCACTTAAGTCGGTGCTATCGCTGAAGTTCCAACGTTCTGCGTCGTGGCTGACCACTATATAATCAATACGATAATTGCGATTCACGAGATTACGGGTCTCTTGCCAAGATACTCCTGACAAAAGAGCTTTAGGTAGTACCAAAGCTAAACGTCCTTCAGGTTTGATGTGTTTATCCCCTAATGCGACAAATACTGAACCTAGTCCGCTAGTCACGCTTGCCTGCACGTTCTTAACTAATTTTTTCAAGCGGGTTTGCATCTTGCTCCGTTGCTTTTCAGCCATCGACCCAAATAAAAGATTGCCACCTACACTACGCACAAACGGAGGATTCATCACACACAAATCCAAATCGGGCAACGTGATATACTGTCCTTCTACACCGCGTCCTGTTACCTGTTGAGCTTGGTCAATTGCGCCCGCGAAGTCCATGCTGATTTGCGCGAGGTTGCCGCTTAGAAATTCGATACTCCCTAAACGATCATCCTTGCCCCCATAGGGCATAGCGAACAAGTTCATCTTTTTGAAGGGTACATCTGGGCTGCGTAGTGCCAATGTGGAGGCGGTCAAATGAATAGCGGATGCCAACACATCGTAACCGTACAAGATTGATTCGGCAATTTCCTGATGTATAGCGTTGAGTTGTACCCGCTTACCAGTGGCAGAAGTGGCACTCACATGGTTGTCCAATATCGTATCAGCAGCAGCCATCAATAATGTGCCTGTGCCGCAAGCCAAATCCGCAATACGTAAATCTTGGAGTTTTT
>CALMZT010001176.1 GCA_937870805.1 uncultured Chloroflexota bacterium | reverse complement strand
GACAACCTCGCCTTTCATTCAGCTTATGGCGAGGGAGAGGGGGTTGGGGGGTGAGGTCAAGCGAAAGTCCTGAGTAATCATCTATTGTCTACCTGAGTGGACGTGGCACTTCGGCAGCCGGAGACTTCAGTCTCTGGCGGGATATCCACATTCAATAGTTATAGAGCGTGAAACATCCATCGACACTATACCCCAAACCGCTGCCGCAAATACTCAATAAACTCCGCTTCTTGCGGACTCACCTTCACCCCGCTGCCGAACATCCCGCCGCCTGCCGCGTTCGCCGTCTCTTGCGCCACTTCTATCAAAAACTGCTTATACCCCGGCGTATCCTGATCGTCGCGCAGCATCCCCGCGAGATCATCGACCATCGCCAGCATATCATCGTAGCTGCGATTTTCCAGCAGCGTTTTGTCGATGTTGTTCTGCCCATCAATCACCAGCAGCACCAGCAGATTGTTCGCGTATTTGTCCTGCGCCTTGCCTAAAAATCCGGCGACGGCGGACGATTCTTTCAGCAGCCCCACCGGGGTAATCCCGTCAGCGGTTGTCGTCGCCATCATCACAATCATGACACCATGCGCCAGCAGATTAATTTCCTCGTCACTGTAAGATGTACCGTTACTCATTTGTACTTCCTTCAGGTTATTCGTAGTGTTCACGCTTCAGTGTAGCACACTTCCTACAACAACATTTCCCCTCATCTTCTACGACCAACAACCAACGACTAACGACTAGTATCGTGATTTGGTGAAAGTGAGGAGTGGTTGCGCGTTATTGCACGCTAGAATTACCCAATCAACCCTCACCCTTAGTGATTTGGTTTACTAGTGACTAACAGCTAACGACTATCGACTAATCGTGCCCCCCAACATAAGTCCTCATCATGTGATGCCAGTACTGCCAATCGTGTGACCAGCCATCCCACTCGCGTAGCGCATTGCCGATGCCTTTGCTCCACAGCAGCGCCGACATCGCGCGCGCCTGTCCCATCAGCCGATCATCGCGCCCCGTTGCCATAATAATGTCGAGGTGCCGCAGCGCCGCCAGTCTATGCCCATCCTGTTCATGCTCGATAAACTGCATCGGATTGTTGAAATACACATTGTCGTCGCTGTAGCCGTCGGTAAACGTCCGAATGTCGAACATCCCGCTGAGCGCAATGATACGATCAAACTTATCGGCGTACTTCAAGCCGATGCTCATGGCATGAAACGCGCCGAAACTCGCGCCCGCGCTCATCAAAAACGGGTTGCTGTTCTTTTGCAGCGACAGCGGAATCACTTCGCTCATCACGTAGTTGAGATACTGCGTATGCCGCCACGCCCGCGCGCCGGGATGTGCACCGTAGTTGTACCAGCTTTCGGCGTCCACGCTGTCCACGCAGTAACATTGCAGCCAGCCGCGTTCGATGTGTTCACCCAGCGCCCAGCCCGTGAACATCTTGCGGTCTTCCCACTCGTAGTATTTGCCTTTGGAGGTAGGGAAAATAATCGCGCGTGCCCCTGCGTGCCCGATCACCAGCAGTTCCATATCGCGCCCCAGCGATGGACTCCACCATTTATGATATTCACGATGCATAACAAACGCCCCCTCAACAGCAGTGAAAATGTTGCAGGAGATTATAACGAGACTTCAGGGGAATGCCGAAGTGATTACGCGCAGGGCGATTGCATTAAAATCGCGAATGGGGTCAAGGAAGGTCAGAAACGTCATTGTAGGGGCGAACCTGTGTGTTCGCCCGATGCTCAGCC
>CALMZT010001175.1 GCA_937870805.1 uncultured Chloroflexota bacterium | reverse complement strand
ACCTACATTCAGGCTCACAGCGACCTCGCTTGGATATCTACATGTTTGAAGCCCATAGGCTGGTTATACAGCCTGACCCACTTCAAAGATAACTCTGCTTAGCCGTTACACGATTCGATTGGGGCAGGGTTGCTCAATTATCCGATCCTCATGGCAGCCGACATCTTATTGTATCAAGCACACGCCGTACCCGTCGGAGACGATCAACGGCAACATTTGGAATTGACACGCGATTTAAGTCAGCGGTTTAATCACTTATATGGCGAAACCTTTGTCGTGCCTGAGGCCATGATCCCGAAGGAAGGCGCGCGTATTATGGGATTAGACGATCCAAGCGCAAAAATGAGTAAAAGTGAGGCTTCCGATTATCACGCGATCTATTTACTGGATACCCCAAACCGTGTCAAAAAAACGGTTATGCGAGCAGTCACTGACTCTTATTCAGAAATCCGATTTAGCGATGAACCGGAACGAGCAGGCATACAGAATTTACTGACCATTTACCAATCACTGACGGACGACACCCGTGAAAAAATAGAAACTCGTTTTGCAGGCAAAGGGTATGGGGACTTAAAAAAAGCAGTCGCGGAGCAAGTAAACGAGCGGCTTTCGCCGCTACAGGCGCGTTATAATCAATTTATTAACGAAGCAGGCTATTTGGATACAATCCTGGCGCAAGGAGCAGAAAAGGCAAACCTAGTGGCTGAGGAAACATTAAACATGGTGAAAAACAAAGTGGGGTTATTGCCTCGAAAGTAATTTGCCCCATAGGAGATTCGAACTCCTGTTTTAGCCTTGAGAGGGCTACGTCCTGGGCCTCTAGACGAATGGGGCAATCAATTTGAACTTGATTGTAGCAGTAATCATCTTACTGTCAAGGTTAGTTACGGTGAACGCCGACCAAGCCTATACGTTCACGCACCTGTGATAAAGTTGTGCTTGCAACCTCACAGGCTTTCTCTGCCCCGCGCGCAAGTACCTCGTCAAGATACCCGCCTTCATCAGCAAGCTCGTGATAACGCGCCTGTAGTGGCTTCAACAACTCAGTGACCGCTTCACCAACAGTCTTTTTTAGATCACCGTAGCCTTTGCCCTCGAAATACATTTCAATATCCTGTTGAGACTGTCCAGTGACCGCCTGATAAATAGTGAGCAGGTTATTTACTCCTGCTTTTTCGGGCGCTTCGGTAAAGTTGATCTCCCGCCCTGAGTCTGTGACCGCGCGCATAAACTTCTTTTTTACGACATCAGGCTTATCAAGCAAGTAAACTGCATGACCTTCCGCAACTTCGCTTTTGCTCATCTTAGCATTCGGATTGTCCAGCCCCATGATACGCGCGCCCGTTTTAGGTAGGATAATGTCAGGCAGCGTAAAGGTTTCGCCATAGAGATGATTAAATCGCTGTGCTAAATCGCGTGTATATTCAAGATGCTGCTTTTGATCGTCGCCAACGGGAACACCGTGTGTTTGGTACAACAAGATGTCAGAAGCCATAAGTGTAGGATAATTGAGCAAGCCTGCTCCTACAGATTCCTGCTGCTGTTTACTCGCTTTGTCTTTAAACTGCGTCATCCGATACAACCAACCCAAGGGTGTCATGCAAGAAAGTATCCATGCAAGCTCTGAATGTGCAGAAACGTGCGATTGCACAAAAATCGTCGCCTTTTCAGGGTCAATGCCTGAGGCAATATAAAGCGCAGCGACTTCGCGCGTTTTGGCTCGAAGTTGGGCAGGATCCTGTGGTACAGTGAGCGAGTGTAAATCCACAACACAGAAGAAGCATTCATAGGCGTCTTGTTCTGCTACCCACTGGCGCAATGCTCCTATGTAATTCCCGATGGTTAAATTGCCCGATGGTTGAACGCCTGAAAAGACGCGCTCTTTCATGCCCTGTGTCATGTGTTATCCTACTCAGTGAGAATTGAAATCGGTTGAACATTCTACTACAGCACAATTTAACGCTCAATAGCGGCGCTCGATCAGATACGCCGCCAATTGTTCGAGTAAGGTCTTGTATTCAGAATTTGGCAAAGATTGTAAACTGTCGATTGCCTGGTTGATATGATGCTGTGCGGTCTGCTGCGCATAATCGACTGCACCCAAATCACGCATCAGGTGAGTGACAGCCGTGATGTCTTCCAATGCTGCCTCATGATTGCCGAGAATACTGAGCATCAATTCGCGTTGTTGAGCGTTCGCAAGGGAGAGGGCTTTCAGCGTTAGCAGCGTGTTTTTACCCTCACGGATGTCAGAACCAACAGGTTTCCCTAGCTGT
>CALMZT010001174.1 GCA_937870805.1 uncultured Chloroflexota bacterium | reverse complement strand
CCGCGTCCCCCAGCGGCGCGAGCGGGACCAGCGTGACACCATCGGGGAAGTCGGCTTCCGTTTCGGCGGCGATCTGCGCGGCGAGGCGGGTCTTCCCGACGCCGCCCGGTCCGGTCAGGGTCAGCAGGCGCACATCCGGGCGCGCGAGCAACTGCCGCGCCACCCCCGACTCGCGTTCCCGCCCGATCAACTCCGTCAGGTAGTTCGGCAGGCCGCTGAGGCGCGGCGGCAGCGGCACAGCCGGCGATGCAGAGCTGCTGGTGCCGGGGTCAAGGGTCGTCGTGAATAAGCGATCCGAGTCGTTGCGGAAACGAATCACCTGCAAGAACTCCAGTCCATCGCCCGACGCGCTTTCGTCAATTTGTGTGACCATGCCCACGATACTGATGACTGACGTGTCCTCTGTCAGTTCATAGATGGTGACGTTCATATTCAGCGACGTTGTGCTGGCGTCGGCTTGCACGCTGGGGCTGGCGAACAAACGGTCACGATAGGGCACGCTGACAAAATAGTTCGCGCCTGCAATGAATTGCACGCCGCTGAAGGTGAAACTGCCGTCTGCTGCAATCGGGTTGTCAGACGTGGTTTCTGTCATAAAGTCCGGGGTGACGACGTGCAGCGTCACAATCGTATCAGGGGGCACTGTGCCTAATGCCGTGCTATTCGTTACACGCCCGGTGATCGTTCCCGGCGCGCCGCTGTTGGTGGCTACAGGCGCTGTCGATGTGACTTCTTCAGTAGCAATGGGTGTCGGGGCTTGCGCGGCTTGATCGACCATCTCCTGCCCGCCAAGCGGCTGTAAGCGAGCATAAGCAGCAAGTGCAAGCAGTTGTTCGCTGGTCAGCGCGGCTGCACTCTCAGGCGACGCTTGTGTAAACTGGTTAACGAGCGCGGCATCGCTATATTCAGGAGCGCCATTGCCGTCAATAATGCTTGTCCATACGCCAGTTACGCTACCCGCGAGGTCAGCGCCGACGGTTAACTGTTCCCCTGTGTAGGCAAGCGCGTAAGTGTAGAAGGCGACATCCCAACGTTCTTCGGCACTCAGCGATTGTTCCCAGGGCGGCATCAGGTTTTCAATGCGCCCCTGCGTGATGACGTTGAAGTAATCCAGCGGCGACTGGTCAAGCCGCGCCTGCTGATCAGTGAAGTTCGGGACATTCTGCACTTCGCCAGACTGCACCAGTTCACCATTGCCTGCACCGCCGATGCCGTGACAGCGCGTGCAGTTGGCGGCGTAAATCTGCGCGCCGTTAGCAATGTTTGCACGGTAGCTGAAGTCTTCAGGGAAGGGGGTCGTCGGAGGAAAGGTCGCTACAATGCGCGGCTCTCCCGCAAGCCCGCCGCATGCCGCGAGGAGGGCGATCAACAGGCAGAGGACAAGGTAACGTAAAGAATGAGATAAGGACAATTTCGCAGGCTTTCTGGATTGAGTTATGCTTTTTTGGCGCGATATGCCGCTACTGCCGCTTCAATCGCTTCATTGACGTTGGCGGATTCTGGGGTCGCTGCTGGTGCGTCGGGCGTCATTATACCGTGTGTGTCGAGAGCATCCAGCGCTTTCAATAAGGCAATACCGCGTTGTGTCCATTCTTCGCGTTCACGCTGATAATCGTCGGCATTGATCTTGCTCGTCGCGTAATCATCTTCCAGATCGCGGATGTTGCGCAGCGCTTGTTCATACAAGACCAGCAGTTGTTCACGCTGTTTCTGCTGCGTTTCGACGTCGGTTTTTTGCCTGGATTTGTCACCTAACAGCGGCGCAAACACCCACAACCCGACGATGCCAATAAGCACAAGTGCAAACAGTAACCCTTCGATGCTCACGACCCGCCTCCTGTCAGGCGGTCAAGGGTGGCGACCAACTGGTCAACGTTGATGGGACCGGCGAAGAAATAGGCGATGTTACCCTGCTGGTCGATGACAAACGTTTCAGGCACGGCTTGGATGCTGTACAGATCAGAGATGCGTGAACCTGCATCAAGCCCGTTGGTGTAGGTTAAGCCGAACTCGGCGATAAAGGCGCGCGCGTCTTCTTCGGTATCGAGATAGGTCACGCCGACGAACTGCACGCCGCGTTCGGCGTAGGTTTGTGACAGGCGCTGCAAATCCGGCGCTTCGACACGACAAGGTGGACACCAGCTTGCCCAAAAGTTGAGCACGACGACGCTGCCGCGCGTGTCAGCAAGGCGGAAGGTGCCGCCGTCATAAGTCGTCATTTCAAACAGCGGCGCGGGACCCGCTGTCGGTTGGCTAAGATTCTGGCTGGCAAGCTGCAAGCCGAAGACGATGATGACCAGCAGCACGCCAATAATTAGCACAATCGAGCCAAGACTCAATCCGCGCTGTGTGGGCTGTGATGGCGTAGAATTTTGTGTCAGTTCAGTCATATTGATTTAGCTTCTAACAGTTTCGATAAGCGCCGCGCGTCAATAAAGCCGCCATGCGCTTCATAGATCAAGAGCGATTGTTTTCCGCAGAGCATCCCCGTCGCCATGATCTTTTCAACCGTCGCCGCGTAAGTCGATGAGTGGCTGAGTTTGTCCACCGACGCCCTACTGTCCCACAGGCTGAGGACTTCGCACATAGTCTCGATGCGGAAAAAGAAAACGCCGAGACAACCTTTCTGCTGGCGGAACATCGGCAGTGAAATGCTTTGCGCAAACTGCTCGTACTCTGCGATGCGTTCGGAGTCAAACTGGGTGCGCCAACTACGGACGATCACTATTGTAAATCCTGTTCCAGGCGTGCGCGGTAATCCTCGTCGTCTGTCGAAAAAGTCGCTTCGGGGATTATTGGCAGTTCGTCGGTCAAAGGCACGCGACGGCTGCGCCACCAGCGGAGCATCGTCCATACGCCGATGACGATCACTCCTGCGCCGATGACATAAGGTGTGATGAGCGAAAATGCGCGCAGCGTTGGGTCTTGCGGCGTGCCGACGACGCGCTCACCATAGCGTGTTACAAAGTCGTTGATGATCTGTTCTTCTGTGCGTCCTGCTTGTAACTGCGTGCGGATTTCCTCGCGCCATTCGATGCACACCTGCGTCCCGCAAACGTCCAGCGGCACGCCCTGACATGATGGGCAGTACATACGCGCGGCGATGGCGTTCACCTGGTCGTCGGTAATGGGCATCGGCGTGGGTGCTTGGGCATAGAGAATATCTAACGGCAAAGGCGCAAAGGTCGCCAAGAATACAACTAGAATGAATTTGAACCACCGAGGCGCAGAGGAATGAGATATGCGTTTAACCTCACCCCCTAACCCCCTCTCCACTTTAGGAATTACTGTGAAAAGGGAAGTCTGCGCACATGGAGAGGGGGAACTGCTGTTCGAGGTGTCAGGCAGTACTGGCTCTTTGTTCGTGCTTAAATTACTCACGCCCGTGCTCCGACCTTGTTTTTAGCGGGTGCGACAACAGATGCTCGGACCGTTTCGCGGGCGGGATAGGCGGCGATGACTGTGCCGAACATCAGGATCAAGCCGCCCCACCACACGAGGTTAATCAGCGGATTGATGTACACTTTAAAGGTCGCCGTCGTGTCTGTCTGTTCTTCCCAGCCAATGAGCAGGACGTAGAAATCGTTTTCGAGTGTACTATAGGCACCGGCGATGGTCATGGGCATAGTGGTATTATCGGAGAGCAGATAATAATCGGTACGCGGACGCAGCACTGAAAGCTCGTTCCCATCGCGCAGTAGGGTCACGTCGGCGATAATCATCTGTCGCTCATCTTCGGCAAGCGCTTGTGTCAAGCCGTTGTAGCGCAGTTGGTAGCCACCGATAGACAGCGTTTCGCCAATGGACAGCGTTTGCTGCGTCTGCTGCTGAAAGAGGGTGCTGCCGATTACGCCGATACCGATCACCGTGATGCCGAGATGGACAACATAGCCGCCATAGCGTCGGCGGTTACGCGCGAAGAGTTCAATCAGTGCATTTGCATAAAGGCCCATCGTGCGCGTCGCTTCTTTTCTGGCGCGTGTCCGTACGCCGCGATAAATCTCATACAGCGCGACATAGCCCGCCAGCGTGACGATAGCATAGGCAAATAATGCGCCGGGGCTGCTCATGCCCATCAGCGCAAACAGCACGACGGTGATGAGGGTCAGCACGACGGGGATCAGCAGCGCGCGCCCCAAACGTGGCAGGGAAGTGACACCCCATGCGGTTAGCGGTGCAACGCCCATGAGTATGTACAGTGCGGCGAACAACGGCGGCGTCACCGTCATGAAGTATTCTGTGCCGAGCGTGATTCTGGTACCGCCGAACAGTTCCGACAGCACAGGCGCGCCGAAGCTGCCCCAGAAAATCGCCACGACCAGCATCATGAAGATGATGTTATTGAGCACGAACAGCGATTCGCGACTGAGGATGTTGGCGAAGGCGCGCTCGTCTTTGAGATCGCCGCGATTACGCCGCCACAAGATCAGCACGACAGAAACCAGCGTCATGCATGACCAGAAGACGAACATCGGGAAGCCAATGGGACTACGCGCGAAGCTGTGGACGCTGGCGATCAAACCGCTGCGCGTAGCGAACGTGCCGAAAATCATCGCGGAGAATGTGCCGATGACGAGGAACATGTTCCAGACCTTCAACATGCCGCGCTTTTCCTGGATCAGGACGCTGTGCAAAAAAGCTGTGCCGACGAGCCAGGGTAGGAACGCGGCGTTTTCCACCGGGTCCCAGCCCCAATAGCCACCCCAGCCGAGCACGTCATACGCCCAGCGCCCACCGAGCAGCAAGCCGAGAGCGAGGAACAACCACGCGACGAGTGTCCAGCGGCGGGTCGCGCGTATCCAGTTGGTCGAGAGGTCGCCGGATGCCAGCGCCGCCATCGCAAAAGCAAACGGAATCATGAAGCCCGTGAAGCCCAGATAGAGCATCGGCGGGTGAATAATCATACCGAAGTGTCGCAGCAGTGGGTTTAAGCCCTGCGCGCTATTGGCGAGGTTTTCATAAGGAATGGCTTCAGCGCCCTGCGGGATGAAGGTGGACTTTACGAGTTCGCCATTCACTGCCCAATAGCGGTCAAAGGGGTTTTCGAGGAAGACTTTTAGTCCGATGAAGAACGCCAGCGTCACCATTGTAAAGGCGATGACGTAGGGCATGAGGCGGCGGTCACTTTTCCAGTTGAATAAAATTGCGCCGCACGAGTAGCCGCTTAACATCAGCGACCAGAACAGCAGCGAACCCGACTGTGACCCCCAGAGCGCTGTGATGCGGTAGAAGGTGGGTGTCTGTGGGTTGCTCACGGTCCAGACGTAAGCGATGTCATATCTGCCACTCAGCAGCGCGGCGACTAGCGCCACGCACGCCGTCAGCAGCAGTGGAAACGTCGTCAACGCCGCATTACGCGCGCTGATGACGAGACGTTCCGAACCTGTACGCGCGCCATAGAGGGCAGCAACAGTCGCATAAAGGGCGGCGACGAACGCCAACAGCAGCGTTGCAATACCGATTTCGGCAAGCATGATTTATGCTCCTGGCGCGGCTGGCGTCAAATCAGGGTACGTTTCTGACATGCGCGTCGGGCACTTTAACAGCAGTTCGGTGGCGTAAAACACCGGAACACCGCCCTGTCCACCGTCACGATTCAATGTGCCGCTGAGAATCGCCTGCGCTTCATGTTGCAGCAGATCGGGCATCGGCTGTCCTTCGACGCGCACATGCACCGTCTGCGCGTTGGGGTTGTTTGCCGCTTCGTACAGCGCTTGTCCCAGGTCAGTGTAGTTTTCGGGCACATTCGCCACGTCAAATTCGATGATCTGTGTCTCAACGCCGTTGATGATTTCGGTGGTGTTGGTAATCGTGCTGCCAATTACCGCGCCAGAGACGCGCACCGTCTGCCCAACATATTCCTGATTGCTCAACAGTTGATCGACGGTGATGTAATAGCGTGCGCCTGCCAGCGTACCAGAGATCATCAAATAAGCGACAGCGCCCAAAATCAGCACGCCGCCGATCAGAAATTTCAGCCGTTCAACACTCCATGAACGCGGCGCGGCGCCCGTTCCCAGCGGTTTTTCCCAAGCTGCTTCCGCCATAGTTGCCTCGTATCGTAAAACTTTAGTCTTTGCTGATGCACAAAAAACGTAAAAGCATTATAGCAGATTTTGTGATGAATGTCACAATCGAATTAGCTGTTCAACAAGCTGTCAATGTCATCATCCGTTAAGCCCAGTGTCCCCACAATCCGGTTAACCACCTGATCGTACATCTGCTCATTACCACCGCGCGGCACGCTGCGCGCCAACGCCACAAATGCATCCAGCATCGTAACTTTTAGTTCGGCGTTTTCATCGGTTAACACCGCTATACGCCGATTTAATTCGCGGAGGATGTCTTCGTCTGCCATGAAATGTCTCCAGTTCAGTGAAACTACTCAAATGTACAGAGCAGAGTCTTCAACCAACAGTGAACAACACTGAAACTGATAACTCTTGGCTCTGCATTGGGCGATGGAATACATCTATTTCGGGTTCTGATTGAAATTATTGCGGGTAATCATCAAGCCGCCGACAGCGACCACTGCACCGAGACCCATCAACAACACCAGTGTGGTGACGCCGCCCGTTGGCACCTCAGCAGGTGGCTCCGCAGCTTCTTCAGTCGGTACTGCGGTCACTTCAGCGGCTGCTTCGGCAGTTGCCTCTTCAGTGGGTATTTCTGTCGCTTCTGAAATTGGCGTCGAGGTTGCTTCGGCGGTTGCTTCTTCCGTGGGTGCTGCTGTTGCTTCGGCAGATGCCTCTTCAGTGGGTGTTTCTGTCGCTTCCTGCCCATAAGTCAGCGTGCCTGTCAGCAACAAGGCGCATAACAATGTCAGCAGCAGGATACGGATGAGAGACAGATTCTTCATGGGCTGTGTTGACTCCTATCGAGTAGGTGAATATTCAACCAATCATTTTATTGTACCGCAGCGTGCCCATGAATCCCATAACCACCAGCCAAAAGGCGTTGTCTTTTGTCCATTGTGCAGCACAAGCTCGACAGTAGGTACGAGCGTTTACATTACAGTTGAAGTCGCTGGAACGCTGACGCTCAATATGGAGGCGGGCGGTCAGACCACTTCCAGCAGCGTCGATTATCCGGCGACATGGTATACGGTGCGCAACGAAGACGGTTGGAAAATCTGCGCATAAATTAACTGAGGGGTGTGCATTATTCTCTACTTTGTCTGTGAAAAGGGATTATACCCCTATCCCCAGCCCTTTCCCCGTCGCTGCGCTTAGGGAGAAAGGGAGCAAGCCAAAAACGGCTGCCTTGAAGCCCTGCTCAGATATGGGGAGGGATGTAGAGTGGGGTGTAGAGAGTTCACACCAGGTTATGCACACCCTTCAATTAAATCAGCAGCGCGAATCAAAAGCCCTCAGCATGTGCCGAGGGCTTTTCAGTTGAATATATCTCTTTGCAGCCGTGAAGCTAAACGTTGAACTTCAAAGCTACTGATCTTGCGACATCAGGTAGACTACGATGTCAGCGAGGTCTTGCAGCGACAGGCGCTCACCAAAATTGTTGGGCATGAGTCCTGCTGTATAGGTGGGCACAATGTAATCGTTGGGACGCACGATGCTGTTCACAAGGTATTCTTCGCCACTGGCATACTCCGGTAGGGCAGGCAGACGTTCGTTGAGGACGCGCGTCCATGTGCCTGCTAGGTCTGGAGCTTGCAGACCACCCGTGTGGCAGCCCGTGCAGCCAAGTACCGTACCTCTAGCAGGCAGCGCAGAGTTGTTGTAAAGGGCTTGACCGCGATTGGGATCGCCTGTGACGCTTGGGAATTGTTCCATAATCGCAGCGACGTCATTGCCAACAGTTTCAACACCACCGCCGCCGCACGCCAACGGGTCGCATGGCTCAACGGCAAACTGTTGGACGGATACCAAATCTTCAATCGTAAAATCACGGTTCCAGTTAAGGATGAAGTTGGTAATGTCACGGAGTTGATCGTCGCGCAGAGGACCACCTGACTGCTGCGCCCAGTTAGGCATGGGATCGGGCCAATAGCCGCTGCTCACTGGACGACCATGCACCAGCGTGGAGTACACGTAATTGAAGACGCTGCTGCCCCATCTCACGTTCGCCAGACGGCTGGGACGGTAGGGATCGTAACCACGTACCATCGCATCCTGCGCCTGTGAGATAAAGGGCAGTGCTTGTTGTTCCAGATCAGCAATCTGAGTGTTGATTTCATTGACTCGCGCATCAATTTCGGCACGGCGTTCGTCGGTTGGTGGATTCTCGCCATCATTCGCCTCATTTTCCAACGTTGTCCGTTCGGCGATGAGCGCATTACGGGGTCCGTTGACCTCTGGAATGAAGTCGTGACCGAACAGCGCCGGGTTATTCAGACCGGGTGCCTTTCCACCGATACCACGCCCATCGTTGCCGTGACAGGTCGAGCAGTAGGTTGAAAACATCGCTGCGCCGCGTTCAATCGAGCGGGCAGCGAACTGGCGGTCAAATGCCGCCATGCGCGCACCTTCATTGATCGCCACCCAGCCGATCAGAATCATGGTAGCAACGAACATGACAATGCCCACCAGGATGCGGGTTTCCATCCGCTCGAAGATCATTTGTCCGTTTAGTAAACGGGAAAAGAAGCCCATGAATTAGCCCCCTCCTGGTAAGAAGAAGTATTCGGCGTTGCGGTGTAGGTAGATGTACTGGCTGTTAACGCGCTCTACCGGAATGGTCAACATGCGCGGCTGACCGCTTTCGTCCAGTACGGGGTTGCCGCTGGCATCTAGAAGGGGTTCGGGCGCGTCAACGATGATCGGCTTGCCAGTTTCGTCTGTTAACGGCGTACCATCTTCACTGACCCGATAGAAGCGCGGGATGGCATTGCCATTTTCGTCTAAGGCAACGCGACCCCGTTCAATGAGCACTTCTTCCCACAGCACAACCGCATCCACACGCACCAAATTGGGCTGAGTCTCGGTGATGATGATCGCCCCCCAGCCATTACGCAGCTCCTGCCGCTCACTTTCGAGCAGCTCATAATACTCTTCGAGCGCACGGTATAGTTCAGGTGCGTCGCTGGGGACAGGACGGAAGGCGACATCGGTCATCGATAGGTACTGAAGCTGCAACTGCTCAATGATCCCATCTGCCTGACCGTTTTCGTCAATCTCGGTGTTGAAGGCGGCGAAGTCAAGTTGGAAGTCGGCGGGGTTCACCTCGCGCTCAATGCGAATTTGCTCGGTGCTATACATGCCCGGCACGAGTTGGTCGAACGGCACCGGACGGATGAAACCGATGTATCCGTAGGCTGGTTCTCTTACGGCATCGTGCAGCACTTCCGTATCGGCGGAAGTCGTCACGCCGTATTCTGACAAGCCCATATAACTGAGGATCGTCATGATCGAGACGAATAAACAGCCGATGGTGATCGCCAGCCGACGGTGGGCATAGCGACGGCTCACCTGTGTATCTACGTAGGGCCACACCATCAGCAGGATGATGATCAGCGTCGGGAAGATAATGCCCCAGAAGACCTTATCGCCTAACTTCAGCGCGCCTTGAATCCATAGGAAGTACCAAGGGGCTGTTGTGCCCAGCGGCGTGACCTGCGAGTCGGCGTGGTTTTCCAGCGGCGCATGGAAGAACCAGATGGACAGCACCACCAGCACGAAGGTCGTCACGGCAATCCACATGATCTCGCTGGTGAGAATTTCAGGGATGTAGTAGACACGTTTGTCCAGCGGCACACGCTTGGCGGTATCTTCGCCAATGTTCTCTTTTTGCGGCGGCAGGCTGAATCCGTGAATGACCACCTTATAGTAATGAACGCCCAAAAAGACGAATAAGATGGCAGGCACAGCAAGCACATGCAGCAGATAGAAGCGCAGCAAACCGTTTGCACCGATGTCTGGACCACCGCGTAACAGCAGGTTCAGCGTTTGCCCGACAATCGGCGGCGGTGACGCTTCAACCATTGACGCCCCAATCGTGACCGCCCACAGTGCCAGTTGATCCCAGGGCAGCAGGCACCATGGATAGCGCCGCAGCATCCTTTGGGCGAGGCGCGGCGGCTGGAGAATCCATCACAAGGGACCCGAAGGGGCCCGCCACCCCCCAGGGGAGCAGGGCGACACCCAGGCCGCCAAGGATCTAGCCGATCGGCTGGGGTCGCGTCGTGATCGGCGCGTCGGGGTCCGTTTGCGGACGTTCGGCCTCGGTCGGCGGCGGAAGGTGATCGACGATGAGGTCGGCCAGGTCGCCGG
>CALMZT010001173.1 GCA_937870805.1 uncultured Chloroflexota bacterium | reverse complement strand
GGTGGTTTCGTACTTGCAACGCTTCTTAATGACCAAATCCATGATTGCGCCGATGAATTCCTGAGGCGTGTAAATCTCGATTTTCATCCAAGGCTCACGGATTTCAGAGATCGTGCTTTCGTCGGGAAGCTGTGCAGGGCTGTCAATGGTAATCATCTCGCCGCTGCGCTGCACGACTTGATATTCGACGCTTGGAGCAGTGGCAAGGATGTCGAGATCGTATTCACGTTCCAGACGTTCCTGAATGATGTCCATGTGGAACAAGCCAAGGAAACCGACGCGGAAGCCAAAATTCAGCGCTTGAGAGGTTTCCGGTGTGTATTGGAGCGAGGCGTCGTTGAGCTGCAATTTTTCCAGCGCATCACGCAGGGCATGATAGTCGTCGTTGTCGGTGGGGTAGATGCCTGCGAAGACCATCGGCTTAATCTGCTTGTAGCCGGGAAGTGACTCGGCTGCGCCATTGATCGCTAACGTCAGGGTATCACCGACACGACATTCCTGCACCGTTTTGAGTCCAGTAGCGACATAACCGACTTCGCCAGCGCTCAAGGATTCGACAGGCTGCATGTTGGGGCTAAAGACGCCAATTTCCACAGCTTCAAACCTGGCTTCAGTTGCCATCAATTGCAAGGGGGTGCGCGAACTCAATTTGCCATCGACTACGCGGATGTAGGCAATGACCCCTTTGTACGCATCGTAGTGCGAGTCAAAGACGAGGGCGCGTAGAGGAGCGTTTTCGTCGCCTCTAGGGGGCGGTACCTGCCTAACCACTGCTTCAAGTACATCCTGAACGCCGACACCTTGCTTCGCAGAGATGCGAATCATCTCATCGGCTGAGACGCCAAGCAAGTCTTCGACCTCCTTAGCGATGTCGTCGGGGCGGGCGGCAGGGAGGTCAATCTTGTTGATAACCGGCAGAATTTCCAGGTCTTGTTCGAGCGCGAGGTAGACGTTGGTGAGCGTTTGGGCTTCGATACCCTGACTGGCGTCTACGACGAGAAGCGCGCCTTCGCAAGCCTGAAGCGCACGGCTGACTTCGTAGGTGAAATCGACGTGACCCGGCGTATCGATCAGGTTAATCAGGTATTCCTGACCATCTTTGGCAGTATAGTTCATACGCACGGCGGAGGCTTTGATGGTGACGCCGCGCTCACGCTCCAAGTCCATAGTGTCAAGCATTTGGTCGTGCATCTCACGACTACTGACGGTATTGGTCAGTTGGAGCAAGCGATCTGCCAGCGTGGATTTGCCATGATCGACGTGCGCGATAATCGAGAAGTTGCGAATGTTTTTCATCGGTCTAAATCGTTCTCAAAGAATAGTTGACTTTAATTATGCCTGATTGAACGAGGAAATACAGACTGAGTTCTTTGCTGCAATTTTGCAGCAAAAGTAGGTTTTCAATAATTTCTGAAACAGGATGTGAGGTCAAGTTTGCGACATGATTGCAGCTAGCGAGGCTGTTGCTGCAAATTGGGGAGATTGTCGCAATTCGTGAGCGTGTTGTTGCAATTGAACTCAAGCGTGTCGGTTAGAACCTGTTTGAACCGCCAAGACGCCAAGGTCGCCAAGAAAAGAAGGAGAAATTGAACCACCGAGACGCCGAGAGCACCGAGAAATGATGTGAGAATCATCGACGGTAAGCGTGAAGTCTCGAAGTGTCAGACAACTTCTTAAGGTACAATAGATTCATTATAGCACAAAAGTTCTCAGAATTGAAGCGCCTCTATATAATTAGGCTTATTCCTGCGAAAAGACTTGCTCTATCAGGGTTGCTATCGGGGTGGTTTCTCCTGAATAGCCCCAACCGAGCCATACCAAAAACTCTACATTGCCTGCGGGTCCCTTGAGGGGGGAGGTGGTCAAGCCGCGCACCGAAAAACCCTGCTCCTGCGCAAACGTAAGAATTTCTTCGATGACGCGCGCATGAATGGCACTGTCTTTGACGACGCCACCTTTGCCCACTTCTTTTTTGCCTGCCTCAAACTGTGGCTTGATGAGCGCGATGACATCAGCTTGTGGGGTGAGCCAACCCTTGATCGGCGGCAACAAGATTTTGAGGGAGATAAATGAGGCATCAATGACGACGAGGTTCACAGGCTCAGTGAGTTTTTCGATGTAGCGGGCGTTGGTGCGTTCGATGGTGATGACGCGCGGGTTTTGACGCAGTTCATAATCTAGCTGCCCGTAGCCTACATCAATGGCGTAAACACGCGCTGCACCGTACTGCACCAAGCAGTCGGTGAAACCACCTGTGCTTGCGCCCACGTCGGCGCAGATTTTGCCTGTCACATCGAAGTGGAAATCGGCTAATGCGCCTGCCAGCTTCTCGCCGCCGCGACTCACGAAGCGCGGTTTCGATTTGACGGTGAGTTCGTTTGCCAAACTGACGCGCGTACCGGGTTTATCGACCCTGTGACCATCGACGGAAACTTCCCCTGCCATAATCATCGCGCGGGCTTTTTCGCGGCTAGGAGCGAGTCCACGTTCATACAGGGCAATATCAAGGCGTTGTTTTTCAGCCATCAGTCCCGTGTCAAAGAGATATTCATTTCAAGCGGATTGGGGGTCTCAGCGTCGAATTCAACACCGTCAGCGTTGATGGGGAGATAACCGTCAGCGACGATCAAAATGCTGTACGGCGCGGCAAGCTGTAACGTGCGATCCAGTTGAAAACGCCCGTTACGGTCAGTGACAGCGAGGGCATAAACCTGACTTTGATCCCAGGTGAAATCGGCAATGGAGAAGTCTTCGCTGATGACAATGAAGGTCACGCCGGGGATGCCCTGCTGTGTTTCCCCATCGATGATTTGTCCGCCCAGTTGAATCCCTGACGCCTGAGCGAAGCGATCAATCGGCAGCTGCCCGATACCGACCTGGGCTTCTGTATTCACAAGCGGAACAGTGCCAATCAATAGTTCCATGCGATACGTACCATCAGGGATACCATTCACACCCGTGAGCCGGGTGAGAAAATAATCTCCACTCTCGTTGTTACTCCAGGGCAGCGTTTGCTCATAAAAGACATCACCATCCACAAGCCAGCGCATTGTCCAAAGTGTACCGCGTGAAATCTGCGACCAGTTGAAAACGGCATACAAGGCGTCTACTGTATTTGAGAAGTTATTGACTTCAGGCGCGGTTAACGCCTCCTGCGGTGTGCTGGCGGTGGTGAAGTGCTGACTGCTGAAGACTTGCGGCTGTGCGCCGATTTGTGCTCCGGCAATCGTGAAATCCGCTGTCGCTGCCATGATATTTTCAATGTACAACTCCAAGCGATAATTACCCGGCTGTAACCCTTCGGGGACTTCGATGCTAATGGTCTTTGCGCCGCTTGCTCCGTTCACCCAAACATTCTGTTCGATGGGGCGAAAGACTTCAACCCCTTCATAGAACCATCTCGGTGTCCATGCCATGCCATCGACCATATTCTGGTAAATGAAGGTGGCGGCAGCAATATTGCCCGT
Source organism: uncultured Chloroflexota bacterium (assembly GCA_937870805.1). Lineage (GTDB taxonomy): Bacteria > Chloroflexota > Anaerolineae > Aggregatilineales > Phototrophicaceae > JACAER01. The sequence continues at coordinate 6,766 of CALMZT010001173.1, read as the reverse complement.
CGGCAGTACATAACCATTGCCGAGAATGTTCCCGTTGAGATCCTGAAGCCCAAACGCAAGGGTAGTGAATGTTGGAAGGTTTTGTGTCGCTGTCCCGACTGTGATTTGCTTACTGCCCGCAGCGATGCCGTTGATGACGAGCGTAAATTCGTAAACACCGTTTGGCAAGATTTGACCGCTGCTGCCAATGTACCATAAGCCGCGTTCACCGCCACTCCAACGCACCGGCGCAAGGCTGAAATCGGGATTAGGAATACCGTCGATAGTTACACGCACTTCATAAACCGTTTCCGGCGTCATGTTGATGTAGTCGAAAAACAGGTAGAGGCTGGATGCTCCTGTAGGCAGGCTGCCGATCACGGTTGTGGGCATCCCTTCGGTGACGGATGGGGAAAAGAGCAGGCGGCTAAACTCTGGCGCGTCCGTCACAGCAGCTACGCTGCGGGTTTCGCTGAGTTTTTCGACAGTCAAGCCCAGCGAAGCCGCGCGGAAAAGCGTATGCGCGAAATTCGACGGACGCAGAGAGTTGATAAAGCCGCCTAACGGGATACAGACATCGCTGCTGTTCACTAAATCATCACGGTTCGTATCCTGAAGTGGAATACAGGCAGTGTCGCCAATTTGCAAGGTTACAGGTGCAGTGGTGGGAATGCCGATGAGTTGTCCTGCGCGATTATAAGCACCACCGCCGGACATTGTACCTGGAATTGATGCGCTCGTTTTGATCCATGATTTATCGCCACCGCTGGGTTCTGCGGTAAAGCCGCTGATCGTACCGCGTACCACATTCACTGGATCATTGCCGATGCCGGGATAACCGACCACAATCAGCGTATCATCCAGTTGCGCGCCGCTTGAATCCGCCAACTCGACGAAAGGTAGAGCAAGGCTGCCTGGCTCGATCAGGCGTCCATCGTTCTGTTGAGTGATACGCAGGAGCGCTAAATCAAGCCCGACATTCGCCTGGGCGATTTCGGCACGATACTTGGCGACAGGCGGCTCATCTGGACGGATGGTCATGGCGATTATGATTGTGTCGCCGGGGCAGCTTTCACTTTGTATCGTGCTGTGGGCGTTGGTGAGAATTAAACCGCTGCGACTCACAATTGTGCCTGAACTAATGCAAGTCACAATGATTTCATCGGCTGTAGTACGCGCCTGCATGATGAACACTGTTGCACTTTGAATACGCTGAAGGTTGAAATCCTCAGGCACTGTTTGCCCCATGACGTCGAATTGATATGCCAAGAGGCAGGTCAAGAGAAATAAGGTGAGGGCGAGAAATAAGCGTCGTGACATCGCTAAAACTCTAACTCGTTTAGAAACTGCTGGAAGGTCAGGAGATTCTCATCAAAGAACTGCGCATCGCTGAGAAAGGTGATGATGATGGCTTGACCACGCTTGATAGTGATGACATCGACACTTTCTACGCTTGTAGGCACGCCTTGCAGGAAGGGGTCGGTCTGCGTATCAACGTAGGTAGAAGTAACCCAAATAGCGGGCGTTTCATCGGGCAGCACGTAGTCGTCAATACCGATGACATTGTAACCTGCTAACGATTGTACACGGCTTAGGACGAGGGTATCCAGAACGTTGCGCTCCGTATGGTCGGGACCAATAGGAAGCACGGCAACCTGAATCGTGGTTTTGAAACCACGCTGCGCCATATCACGTACACGAAAGACGTAAGTCCCTCCCTGGTCGATGAGCCAGTTACGTGGATAAGCGGCTTGAATCCCTGCCTGTGTGTTGACATAGAGTGAGGTGGCGTTGAGGGCACTGTCACGGAGATTGAAGCCGATAAACATGCCGACCAGCCCGAAGATCAGGGTGAGGTAATTTGCCCAACGCTGCGTCTGGGTAAGCTGCATTTTTTATGCCTCGCGCGATTCCTGTGCCTCGCGTTGACGACGCTCGGCAATGCGGAAAAGAAACGAGAGCACCAGCATCAGCGCGACGAGTATGGCTGCCGAAAAGCCAATGCCGAGAATTGGACGCGAGAGGCTGAGTTCGAGAGCATCGGGGGAAAGGCTGGCATTCACCAATCCCGAACGCACAGGAATCGCAATGCCGGCGATGAAAGCGCTCAGCGCAAGCGATAGCGGTAGAAACAACAGCGAAGACCCACTGAAGCGTAAATCTGACAGGGCATAGCCCATCAACAGGCTTGTAGCAAGGTGGACAGCGTAGGTGCCGAAAATGCGCACGGCAGCGACATCAGGAGAAGCATCGGTGCTCAAGACAAAATGCAGATTTAACACTGTCGCGTAGCCTATGGCAGCGGCGGCACTGTAGGCGATACCGTCCAGCCATGTGTTGAAATGGTCGGGCCAGACAAGCGCCCGAAGCACCAGGTATTTCAAAAGTTCTTGTGTGATGCCGATGGTAAAGGCGTATCCAACAATACGATTGACGGCATTTTCGAGAGGAAGCCAGCGATCTACCCGGAAGAATTCGTTGACCAAAGGATAACCGATAGCGTTGGCGACAAGCGCGCTCAACAGCAATACGGACATCAAGCGCTGGCGAGGCTCCTGTACGCGACGCTCCTGCGACCATGAGAAGATTACCCACAAAAGAATAGGCAGCAGTGTCAATCCCAAATTCAGTGGACGGTAAACGCGCTGTGGAATAGCTAGCCCAAGATAATTCAACAGCACAAAGATCAGCGCTGTGATGGCAAACATGACGCTGCTTTCGACCACGACACTGCGCCATGCGCGGCGATACGGGTATATTTCCTCTTTTTCAGGTGGTGCGATTAAGCGCGAGTCTAACCTAGTCATGACTTCTCACGATGGTGTTGATATACTGTGCAATGCTAACGGATTGACCGCAACGTGAAAAGGCTGAGAAAAATTGAGAACACTTCACGCGATAGTGTTTTTACTGCTCTTAAGTTTGGCTGCTGCCGGATGCGTGCCCACTGCGAACACACAGACCATCGCCGCGCGTAACCGCATCGTTTATGGTTTGACACTTGAACCCAGCGGCTTTGATCCGCATATCAATGAGAATGCAGAATTAGGTATCGTCTTGCGGCAGGTGTACGATACGCTTGTCTATCGTGACCCGGAGACCTATGAAATTGTGCCGGGACTGGCAGCGTCGTGGTCAATTTCACCGGATGGATTACTTTATACGTTTAGCCTGCGGCAGGGCGTGACGTTCCATGATGGCACAGTATTTAACGCGCTGGCAGTCGGCGCGAATCTTGATCGTATTACAAATCCCGCGACGGCTTCGCAGCGCGCGTTGTTCCTACTGGGTCCTTACGCGGGCTATAACATCGTTGACGAGTATACCATTGAGCTTCGGCTAACGCAGGCGTACAGTCCGCTGCTTGATGGCTTGAGCCAGGTGTATCTGGGTATGGCAAGCCCGGCGGCGCTGGCAGAAGTTTCCAATAACCGCTACCAATATCATCAGGTGGGGACGGGACCTTTTACATTTGTGGAGTACACACCGGGGAGTCGTCTGCTCATCCGACGCAATCCAGACTACACATGGGGTCCAGAATTTTACAATGCTGTCACTGATAACTCTGTCGATGAGATCGAGTACCGCTTCTACGTTGACCCACCAACCAGAGGGATTGCCTTGGAAAACGGTGACGTACAGATCATTGGCGAACTGCTGCCTGTGGATGCCCGCGCGTTGACAGGAAACAGTGAGGTTCAACTTGTGCCTGTCGCTGTTCCCGGTGAGCCGATTCAGTTTCTGATGAATACGCAGCGTTTTCCAACCGATTCTGTCGACGTGCGGCGCGCCCTGCTCTATGGCACCAATCGCAGCGCTATCGTGGACACAGTATATCAAGGATTCGCGCCTGTGGCGTGGGGTCCAATTTCAGCCACGACGATATTCTATACAACAGAAGTGCAGGGCATGTACGCGCAAGACACTGCGCAGGCGCAAGCTATTTTAGAAGCAGCAGGATACAGCGACGGTGACAACAATGGCTACCTTGATGCACGTGAAGGAGACTTGTCCGTCATTATTCTTGTGCCGCCATGGAACTTCATTCCAGATGTGGCGCAGTTGATTGAAGATCAGTGGCGCACGATTGGCATTCGTGCCGTGCTGCAACCTGTGCCGAGTCGGGGTTCACTCATCGAAGCGGTGAATTCGGGAGCGTATAACCTTGTCGCCTGGAACACCTTTGGCGTTGATCCGGCGATCATCAATCCTTACTATCAAACGGGTGGTTCGCGCAACTGGACGGGATACAGCAATCCCGACCTGGATAACATTCTCAATCAAGCGGTAGCCAGCACTGATACTCGGACGAGGCGGGCGTTGTATGCGCAGGCGCAGCGCCTCATCATGGAGAATGCGCTGGTGCTGCCGATTGCCGATCCCGTGAACCTCAATGGGGCAAGCGCGCGCATCGCAGGATTGACCTATGACCCCTACGGTTGGTTCCCCCTCATGAACAATGTGACACTGGCAAGCGATTAGGTAGAGTTGGGATACGTAACCCTAGAAATGAATCATTTCGTCCGACAACTCGCTTCGGCTGTGATGGTGATCTGGTTGGCGGCGACGCTGGCTTTCTTCGCGCTGCGGGTGCTGCCCGGCGATGCGTTGGAGGCGCAACTGCTGGACAGCGGCGCAAGTGCTGAGGTGATTGAGCAGCGGCGCGTACAATTGGGACTCAACATACCGCTCATTGAGCAATATGGACGTTTCATCGGCGGATTGCTGCGCGGCGATTTGGGCTATTCGCTGCTGAACGGCGAACCTGTGACCGAAACCATCCTCGTGCGACTCGCGCCAACAGTGACGTTAGCCGTGAATGCGCTGGTCGTGGCGACCATTTCGGGAATAGGATTGGGGGTGAGCGCCGGACTTGGGACGGAGATAGCGAAGAATGTCATCAGCCTGTCGCTGAGTATGCCGATCTACTGGACGGGAACGCTGGTGATCTACGCGGCGAGTGCGCTGTCGATAGCGGGTGAGGGGAGTGAGACGATTTTGCCTGTTGCGGTACTTGGCTTCCACGCGGCGGGAGCGATTGCATGGGTACTGCAAGGACAGGTGAGCGAGGTGGCGCGCGCTGATTACGTGCGAACGGCGCGGGCGAAAGGATTACATGAGCACATCGTGATCGGGCGGCATGTGCTGCGCGTGGCGCTGCTGCCTGTAGTCAGTGTCATCGCGCTGCAAGCGGGCTTCCTGCTGACGGGCACGGTGATCACGGAAAGCCTGTTCGCGCGTCCGGGCATTGGGCGGCTGCTGGTCGAGAGAACGTTGGGGCAAGATTATCCCGTTGTGCAGGGCATCGTCGTGCTAGCGGCGGTGGCGTATACGCTGGTGAATACGGCGGCGGATGGCGTGCAGCGGGCGCTCGATCCACGTTTGAGAGCGTAGCCATGTGGCGACACCATTGGTTGGCGCTGAGCGTGTTGGGGGGTGTCGTGCTGCTGGTGCTGTTCGCGCCTGTCATTGCGCCTATTGACCCGATGCTGACGGATGAAGATGCTCAGTCGCTGCCGCCGGGGCAGACGTGGACGCATCCACTAGGCACAGATCGCTTCGGGCGGGATGTGTTGAGCCGCGCGTTGTATGGCGGACAGCACACGCTGGGGATTGCCATTGGGGCGACAGTAGTAGCGGTAGCTGGCGGGCTGGCGTTGGGCTTGTGCAGTGGGGCAGGGCGTTGGGCTGACGTAATCGTGACGACGCTGGTGAATGCGCTGCTGGCAATACCGGGGCTGCTGGTGGCGTTCGTGGTGGTGACGCTATTGGGGCAGGGGGGCGTCGCACTGCTGCTGGCGACGGGGTTCGCGCAGGTTGCGCCGTATGCAAGGGTCGTGCGCGGCGCGATGCTGACTGCGCAAACGGCGGTGTACGTAGAAGCGGCGGAGGCATTGGGTGCGACGCGCGGGCGTATGCTGCTGCGACATGTGCTGCCGAACGTGGCGACAACGCTGCTGGCATATGGTGGGGCGGTTTTCAGCTACTGCATCCTGAACAGCGCGGCGTTGAGCTTCCTGGGGCTAGGGGCTGCGCCGGGCGCGCCGGATTGGGGGGTGATGCTGGCGGACGGGCGTGCGGGGTTTCGAACGGTGTGGTGGGTGAGCCTCGTGCCGGGCGTACTCATCACGATGACGGTATGGGCAATCAATCGGTTGAGTGACACGGCTGCGGTGAGGGACTAAAGGTATGCATAGTGGTGTGACTCAAATTTTAGCCTGCAAAAACACATTTATCAGAGTATTGTTTTATTTGCTGTGTAGATAATAAGTTGATGTTGAAGGTAAAACGCTTGTGGAGCGGCTTAAAAACATACCAGCCTCTAACTTTAAAGTAAGATGTAAGCCAGATAAACAGTAAAGGAACAGAGAATTTACTGAGCTATTATTGGTATTGGATGTAGGGATGTTCATGGTAAAATTCCTATGAATGCTCACTGTTAGAAAAAATTATAGCATAAAATTAGCGGGTTTGGAATATTTGTTCTATAAAAAATCGGCGAATTACGGATGTTCCATATTTGAAAGTTTACGCCGCCAATGGCTGAAGTCGATGGGCTGAAACGAAACTGGAAGCGCATTGATGCGGGTTAAGAATATATTGCGGTAACAAGCGTTGACACCTCTCCCCAACCCTTCACAAGGGTAGATTTTTGATGCAGGGAAATTGAGCGCACGCCATGACCTCACCCCAAACCCCTCTCCCCTGCGGAAACTTGACCGTCAGTGAGCGAGTGTGGCGGGAGAGGGGCTTCAAGACGCGCGGTGTTGAACATGTGCGCATGAAA
>CALMZT010001172.1 GCA_937870805.1 uncultured Chloroflexota bacterium | reverse complement strand
CTTCAACGCTCTCCTCCAGCAGATCATAAGCTTCCTGACGATAATTTAGCCGATAGAGTCCCACAGCCAGCATGATCGACGGATAAGAGTAATCTGTAAATTTCTCCACAATTTCGGGAACACCGGGAATAAGCGCTTCACCTACAGGCTGGAAACCCGGCAGCATAGCACGCCCTATTGCTCTGGAAGCAGTCCAGGCACCAAATTCTCCGCCTACACTATCCGCAGCGCTAAGCAAAGTTGTGCGTGCTGCGAGAATCTCATCCTCAGACCACTCTTGCCCCCACAACGTAAGCAGCAGCTTTAATTCCCATTGGAAAAGGGCTTTATATAGCTCACTCAATCCCGTATCATCGGCTTCAACACTCTTATACTGCTGTGCAAGGGGTCGAACTTCACCCGCGTCGACAAAAGTCGCAATCTCTTTGGCAAGATCTGGTAAGCCAAGCGTCAATTCACTAAGATTTTTCGCTGTGCGATTAAAAGTCTTCGGTTCATCGTCACCAAGCAAATCATTTTCGACTTGCAATTGCAACGTCCAGCCATCAACGCCCTTTTCCAAGCTTCCCCAGACAGCCACATTTTCTCCGAGCGCATCAAGCTGCCAATCATCAACGTCGAATTGTGACTGCGCTAGGCTCCATTGGTAATCTTCAGGCTTGCCGTCAAGCTGTGCAAACAATCGATATACTTCTACGTCTTGATTGTTTTCTAAAAGCAAACCTAATGCAGCAGCCACCCCCATCGCTACTTCGGGTTCGCTGTTGCTGCGCACGGGCCATATCCCCATCCGCACACGCGCACGATTCAGGTCAAGGAAACGTGACATGCTATCCATAGATCCAAATAACATCGTTGACAGCACATCTGCCCCCGCCACCGGACTGCCATAAATCATTTTCATCCTGTTGGAAAGTTCAAGCATAAAGCCTCCAAAGCAAAAACACCCTGAGCTTCTCAGGGTGTCTAACATACCTAAAAAACAGCGCTTGTCCTAATTCTGCCGATATGAGTTAAAAAGATCAATCATTCCGCGAATGGAAACCGGCTTCGGAACAAATTCATTGAATCCTGCGGCTTCAAACTGCTCTGGATACCCGGTTGCATCATAGGCAGTCACAATGACAATCGGCGTCTGCACACCTTTTTGTCGCAGCAGACCCGTCAGTTCTAATCCGTTAAGACTGTAATTGCCTAGATTGATGTCCATCAGGATCAAATCAGCGCTATCAGGACCAATTGCATCTAATGCAGAACTCGCGTCGCCAAAGGTAACCAGATCATCTTTACTCATGGGGCAAATGCGCTGTACGAGTGCAATATTTGCCGGATTATCTTCGACGTAAACAATGCGCATAAAGCATTCCTATCACCCTCAAGAGAATAACCAGCCAAGTATAACATAAAGAGTTAATTAAAATAATTATCTAAATGAACGACGCCCTATGATAGGGCGTCGTTGAGAGTCTACTGAGGAAGTCAGATTCTAGCCGACGACAGGCAGCAGCGATAAATCACCGCGCACGGTAACTGACTGCGCCCATACCCAGCCGAAGCCCAGTACACTGTTGACCTGCAACCACTGATTGTCTCTGGTTCTCGCGACAATCGCCAATTCTATCGGACCCGCTAGCGTTCCGATGGTGCCAAAGTTAGTGCCCGGCGCGGCGTACAGCGTTACAGCGCTTGCGACAATGGCGACAGGCTGCGACAAAGTTCCAGTTCCAATGGTAATTGATGAGTAGTTAATAACGGGTACGTTATCAATTACGCCTCGGAAGAGGACAAACTCGCTGTCCACCCATCCTTGCCCGAACGGACCACGAATGAGGAACCACGCCGAGTCTTCAATCACCCCAATGACCGCGAATACAGAGCCGCCATTTACCGTAGTGACGACGGTATACTGCCCACCGGGACCACTGCGAACGTTCAGGAAGCCTGTATTGATGACGACGTGCGGACCATTGGTCACATCAGGAACCGGCACAAAAATAGTCGTCGTCCCAGGTATTGGAGTTCCTACCAGCGGATTTGTGCTCGGAACGGCTGCTGTAGGCGTGCAGGCAACGTCAGCTATTTGGTCTGAGGAGGCTTCAGTGCGAATACGTGTCTTGCCGATTTCTACGTAGAAGGTATCGCCATTGATGAGACGAACGCGATAATTCGCTTGATTCGCCTCTAAAACAAAGGCTTCGGTACCCGCCGGAACAGTTAGAGGACGTTCTACACTGTAAGGTGCCCCTGTGATAAAGAGCTTATCGGTAATGACGACAACCGTCATTCCGGCTGCACCTGATGGACGCAGGA
>CALMZT010001171.1 GCA_937870805.1 uncultured Chloroflexota bacterium | reverse complement strand
CTGCCGCCATCGGAAATGGCGCGGCTTTTCATGTGCCTGCTGCTGCCGCCGCGCTTACAGGTCATACCCCCTGTGGCAGCCATTTTTTACAGCGTATCATAAAAGTAGGCGCATTTGCGTTCCTTTTGACACTTTAATGCAAGGTGTAATGTAAGCACGGGTTTAGCCTCACCCACACTTCACAAGGGTAGGTTTTTAATGCAAGGGAAGTGAGCACTTGCCATGACCTCACCCTCAATCCCTTGTATCTTAAAAAGGGGATGGGGTAAGCTCATCAACACCGCATGCGGGGAAGACGCAGCTTGGTAATCCCTGAAGCGCGAGAGCTTGCGGGAGAGATAAAGCGCGCTTCCTCCAGGCTCGATGCAGAGGTCGAACGGTATCTGAAGCCGCCCATGAGGGATGAGCTTGCATCGACAAGGTGGACAGACAGCATCGAGGAGGCATGAGATGGAGCAGGTCGTAGGCGTAGATGTCGCCCAGGAGCGCTTGGATTGGTGTTTGCTGAAGGCAGCAGACAGTGTGCAGGGACAAGGCAAGAATAACGCCCAAGGGCACCAGCAGTTGCACCAGTGGCTCAAACGCCATCATGCCACTGAAGCGCATATCTGTTTAGAGGCGACAGGCATTTATAGCCTGGAAGTGGCCACCTTCTTGCACCAGCAGGGCTACAAGGTGAGCGTGGTCAATCCCGCGCGTATCAAAGGCTTTGCCCAAAGCCAGATGCGGCGCAGCAAGACCGACAAAATCGATGCCGCCGTGATTGCCGCCTTCTGTCGTGCGCTGCAACCGGAAGCGTGGACCCCGCCCGAACCCGCCTGGTTCGAGTTGCGCGCGCTGCTGCGCCAACTGGAGGATTTGCAACAGACGCGCCAGCAGCAAGCCAACCGCTTGCATAGTGCCATGTCCGAGGTCGTGCGGCAGCAATTACAGCAGCATCTCGCCTTCATTGACGCGCAAATTGAGCAACTTCAGCAGCATCTGCGAGCACACCTGAAGCAGCATCCCAGCTTGCAGCAGGCAGTAGAGTTGTTGCAGTCGATTAAAGGCAGTGGTTTTTTGACCGCTTGTCGCTTGGTGGGCGAAATTCGTTCCATCACGGCCTTTAGCGATGTGCGCCAGTTGGTGGCGTATGTCGGCTTAGACCCGACACGCCACGAGTCCGGGCGCACGGTGCGCGGCGGACGCAGCATTTCACGCAAGGGACGGGCAGCCTTGCGCGCAGCCCTGTACATGCCAGCGTTAGTGGCTAAGCGCCACAATCCCGTGTTGCGTGCCTTTGCCCAGCGCCTGGAAGCCAACGGCAAGACGCAAAAGCAGGTGATCACTGCCGTGATGCGCAAACTTTTGCATCTGGCATATGGCGTGCTCAAGTCAGGGCAGCGCTTTGACCCGCACTATGTGCCAGCCCGAACGCTTGCCACTTGACTTTTAAGACGGTATCTCTCCCATGCGGAAACGTCATGGTAGTTGAACTTCTGCGGCGGGAGAGGGACTTCAAGACGCGCGTTGTCGGGTGTTTGAGGAGATTTAGGGCGCACACATTGGTGCGCCCCTACGAATTTGCTGTCTATTTAAACAACTCACGCACAATAATGTTGCGTTGAATCTCACTAGTACCCTCATAGATACTGAAGATTTTGGAATCTCTCAATAGTTTCTCAACGGGAAATTCAGTCATGTAACCGTACCCGCCGTAGACTTGTATGGCATCGTTCGCTGCTTTAACCGCCATATCTGCGGCGAAGGCTTTGGCATACGCGGGAACTTTCGGGTTGGCAATGCCCGCGTGTACCTGCCATGCAGCTTGCCACGTCAACAAACGCGCCGCTTCATAATTGATAGCCATGTCAGCTATTTTGTGCCCGATGGCTTGATGTTGGTAAATGGGCACGCCGAAGGCTTCACGTTCCTTCGCATACTTCACGCATTCTTCCAGACAGCGGCGCAGCAAACCGACGGCGGCTGCTGCCACACCGGGACGGCTGTAATCAAAAACTTTCATCGCCAGATAGAAGCCTTCGCCTTCTCTGCCGACCATGTTTTCGGCGGGGACTTCGACGTTTTCAAATACGATTTCGGCGGTGTCCGACGCGCGCTGTCCCAGCTTATTGAACTTCTTACCGATGCTGACGCCGGGCATCTCGCGGTCTACGATGAAGCAGGTCATGCCGCGATGTCCCGCGCCGGGGTCGGTCTTGGCGAACACAGTGAAGAAGTGGGCGTGGCTGGCGTTGGTGATGAAGGTCTTCGAGCCGTTGATGACGTAGTGCCCATTCTTCTTCTCGGCGCGCGTTTGAATACCCGCAACATTCGAGCCTGCCGCCGCTTCGGTCACGCCGTAGGATACAAACTGCCCCTGTTCGATCAAGCGTTCCCCCAGCCAATACTGTTTCTGCTGCTCGTTGCCTGCCAGGATGATGGGCAGATCGCCAAGGCTGTTGGTGTTGATGCTCGTGCCGATGCCTGTGCAGCCGTAACCGACTTCTTCAGCGACAATCGCCTCTTCAAGCACTGTCGCGCCGATGCCGCCGTATGCTTCGGGGATGTTCATGTTGACGATGCCCAGTTCGCGCGCTTTGTGGAAGATGTCTTCTGGGAATTTGGCGTGCTCGTCATATTCCGCCGCGACGGGAATGATCTCCGAAGCAGTGAACTCACGCGCCATCTTTTGCAGCATCTTCTGTTCTTCTGTAAGTTCAAAACTTACGCCAGCACTTGCTACTCTTTCGACAGCCATTTTTTAGTCTCCAAATAAATTAATCGAATCATCATTAGATAATTTGATTATAAGCGACAACTTCCAAAAAATGCAACGACAATGTGACATTTCAACGCTTCCATCGTTTTACTAACATCGTTATACTTCGCCTAATTGCATACTATCAGGGACACTCATGGCGCGCACGTTCATTGTTGGCGATATTCATGGGCATTATGACAAGCTCATCAACCTTTTGCAGGACAAAGGATTAATTGACGACGATCTCACATGGTCAGGCGGCGATGCGACGCTGGCGTTTGCAGGGGATTTATTTGATCGTGGACCGGATGGCATCGGCGTGGTCGATCTGGTCATGCGCCTGGAAAACGAGGCGGCGCGGCGCGGTGGGCGTGTCGTCACCGTGTTGGGCAACCATGACTTCATGATTCTGGCGGCGTACCGCTTCGGCAGGCAGTTCTCCGGCGGCGCGGGCGGTAACTTCATCGAAGATTGGAAGGTCAACGGCGGCAATAACGAAGACCTCAAGCGGCTGACGAAACGGCATATCCAGTGGCTGCTGGCGCTGCCTGCGATGGTCGCGCTGGGGGATACACTGCTGCTGCACGCCGACGCCACGTTTTATATGGATTATGGGCTGT
>CALMZT010001170.1 GCA_937870805.1 uncultured Chloroflexota bacterium | reverse complement strand
TCCTTCGATTTCCTTTACAAATTCTTCTTTATCCACATCGCCGACAATGACAAAAACCGCGTTGTTCGGCACAAAGGTTTTGGCTTGATGCGCCAAAAGCATTTCGCGCGTCAGTTTTTCGATGTCTTCGGCTTTCGGCGAAACCTTCGAATAAGGATGATTGCCGAAAATGATGCGCGAAAATTGTTTGTTGAGTCGTCATGCCGCTTTATCGTTGAAGTCACAAGTGGCAAAGAGAAAGCCTTTAAAAACCTATTTGAAGGGTTTGAATGTTCATCGTTTGCTGTGGTGCGCTCAGAAGCCACATTAAGCGTCAAACAGCCGTTGTTCAAGCATGACAGTGTTGTGATGTTTGAAGCCAGTATCAGCGACCTCGAAACGGCTTGGCGCGGGCACATTACTTCTCCCACCACAACACCGACAACACTACCCCCTGCAACTAAAACCTCTGCGTATAGTCAGAAGGTACTTATACCAACAGCGCACACAAGCCAGCCGAAAGTGCTGATTTTGCACGCCAACGGCTCAAACCGTGACCGTGAGGCGGCATTGGCATGTCAACTGGCGGGCGGTGAACCCGAAATTGTCCATGTCAACCAACTACTGAACGGTGAACGTCGCCTATCGGATTATCACATGCTCGTGCTTCCCGGCGGCTTTTCGTATGGCGATGATCTCGGCGCGGGGACACTATGGGCAATGGATGTCAATCATCGTTTGGGTGACGATGTGCGTAAATTCGTCGCCAGTGGACGCCCGACGATGGGCATTTGCAACGGCTTCCAAGCGCTGGTGAAGGCAGGAATTTTGCCGGGAAATCTCAACGACGATAATGCGCGCGCTGTTACACTTACGCGCAATGAACAGGCACATTTTGAATGTCGATGGGTGTATCTGCAACCTAATGCGTATAGTCAATGCCTATTTACGCAGGGGCTGGAAGAAGTGATTTACTGCCCTGTAGCGCACGGTGAAGGACGTGTTGCCGTCAACGCCGACGTGACAGCCGATACTCTATGGACGGAAGGCTATGCTGCATTGACTTACGTTGACGGCAACACTGAGCTAGCCCTCTACCCCCTCAACCCCAATGGTTCGGTGCTCGGAATCGCGGGCTTAACCAACCGCGAAGGCAACGTCTTGGGTTTAATGCCACACCCTGAAGATCACGTTTTCATGTGGCAGCATCCACGCTGGCATCGCGGCGAACGTGGCATGAGCGGCTTGCACTTGTTCGTCAACGGCATCAAGAACGCCTGATGTACGAGCAGCACAAACTCGAACAGTATTTCTTCGACGCGCCAACCATCCAGCACTTAGCGGATTTTGTCGCGCAGTACAAAACCCCCCGCTGCTTGTGTCCACCAATGCTGAGCACAGAACTTGAAAAGCGGGACATCGCCGTGCGGACGCTGGAAATTGATGAACGTTTCACGACATTAAACGGTTATCGGCAGTACAATATGTATAGACCGGAATGGATAGGAGCGGCTTTCGACTTGATTGTCTGTGACCCACCGTTCATCAACATTTCCTTATCGCAGTTGTTTACGGCGCTGCGCATCCTCAGCCACTATGACTACAGCCACCCGCTGTTAGTTGCCTACCTTGCACGACGTGGCGCAAATTTGATGCACAGCTTTCACCGCTTCAATTTACAACCGATAGGCTATAAACCTGGATATTTAACAGTCCAAAAAACCGAACGCAGCGAAATCGAATTTTTCGGCAACTTAGATGCAGAGGCACACGCGAGGTTAGCATGTTAAACCACGAAGCGCTGCTGCACGCGCCTATCTTGCAAGCTGTCGATTTAGTAGGGTGGGGCGAAAAGCAAATAGGTAAGGTACGAGACATCTATCACATGGATGGCAAACGTATCTTGATTACGACAGATCGCGTCTCGGCATTTGATCGTGTGTTGGGCGCAATCCCCTACAAAGGGCAGGTATTGAACCAACTGAGCGCGTGGTGGTTCGAGCAAACACGCCACATCGTAGACAACCATGTCGTCGCCGTGCCTGACCCAAACGTCACCATTGGGCGCGAAGCCGAAGCGCTGCCTGTCGAGGTGGTCGTGCGTGGTTACATCACAGGCATCACCAGCACATCGTTGTGGACACTGTATTCCAGAGGTGAACGCGAACCCTATGGTGTTCGTTTGCCGGAAGGCTTAAAGAAGAACGATCCACTGCCACAGCCGATCATTACCCCAACAACCAAAGCCACAGGCGGCGCACATGATGAACGACTCACACGCGCGGAAATTATTGCGCAAGGTTTGGTCGATCAAGCGTTGTGGGAAGAAGTCGAACGCGCAGCACTGGCATTATTCGCGCGCGGTCAGGAAAGTGCGCGGCGCTGTGGGTTGATACTCGTTGACACGAAATATGAGTTTGGGTTGATTGATGGGCGCTTAACCGTGATTGACGAAATCCACACGCCGGACTCCAGTCGATACTGGGAAGCGTCATCCTATGGCGCAGATCGTGAACCGATGAACTTTGACAAAGAGTTTTTGCGAGAATGGTTTGTTCAGCAGGGGTATCGTGGCGAAGGAACTATTCCTGCGATGCCCGCCGAGTTTATTGCACAGGTGGCGGCGCGCTATATTGCCGCTTATGAACGGCTGACCGGATTAGAGTTTGTCCCCGGTGAACAACCTGCCGACACCCGCATCGCCCGTCATCTGGAGAATTTTCGCAATGCCATCTGAAATTATCGAAATATCGGATATTGGAGATGATCGTCCCCGTGAAGCCTGCGGTGTCTTTGGGGTTTATGCGCCGGGACGTGATGTCGCGCGTATCACCTTTTTTGGTTTATATGCCCTACAACATCGTGGACAAGAAAGCGTCGGAATCGCAACCTCTGACGGGCGCACTGCGTATACCTATAAAGAGATGGGACTGGTGTCGCAGGTGTTCAACGAGACCAATCTGAACCCATTGAAAGGACATCTTGCTATCGGGCACAATCGTTACTCGACGACGGGTTCATCGCATGTGCGCAACGCGCAGCCGTATCTCATCGAAACGCTGTACGGTCCCTTGGGCTTAGCGCACAACGGCAATCTGACGAATGCGTTGGAACTGCGGCAGATGATCTTGCAGCGCGGCGTGGGCTTATCGACCACGACGGACAGCGAAGTGATGGTGCAGTTGTTGGCAGGGCAGGACGAGTCATGGGCAAGCGGCTACTCAGCGAATGGGCGCAATGAACGTTGGGAAGCTCGCATCCGCGCGATGATGAAAAAGGCGCAAGGGGCTTACTCGCTGACTATCCTCACACGCGAAGCAGTGTATGGTGTGCGTGACCCTTATGGTTTACGCCCATTATGCATCGGTGAACTCGATGATGGTGGCTATGTGCTCGCTTCTGAGTCTTGTGCGCTGATGACCGTTGGCGCGCGTTATCTGCGCGAAGTCGAACCGGGTGAAATCGTGCGTTTGGATGAAGATGGCTTAACTTCTGTCATGGGGCATGAGCCGCAAAAGCGCGCGCTGTGCAGCTTCGAGTATGTCTACTTCGCGCGTCCCGACTCCCAGTTGGAAGGGCAGGTCATCCATAGTGTGCGCCAGCGCATGGGTCGCCAGTTGGCTATCGAAGCGCCTGCCGATGCTGATGTCGTTGTCCCTGTGCCGGATTCATCAACGCCTGCTGCCATTGGTTACAGTTT
>CALMZT010001169.1 GCA_937870805.1 uncultured Chloroflexota bacterium | reverse complement strand
GACAAAGGGCGCGCCGATTTGCAAGCGTGGCTGGACGTTCCGTTCACCGAGCAAGAGGTGAAAAAAGACACGCTGCTGCTGAAAATCTTTTTTGCGTCACCGAACAACAAAGCCGCCATCCTCACACAGTTGCGCCTACAACTTACACTGCATCGTCAAAAGCTGGCGGAATATCGCAGCGAAACCCCTGAAGCGATTGTGAAAATGCTGTCGCAGCAGCCGGAGCTTGTGCAGAATGCTTTGCTATGGGAAGCCACGCGCCGCTACGGAGAGATGTACGAAGAAACCTACATGCGTTGGCTCGAAGATACTATTCAACAGATGGAAAACCTTCTACCTGACTAAATTTTTTATCTTTTTATGTAAAGTTTTATCTATAAAAAATGCTCTATATACTTTCATCTTTACCCTGGCGTTCTTGGCGTCTTGGCGGTTCAAAAGTATTTTCTACAGGAGGAAACATGTATCACCAAATCGTTCGCAATCAGGTCATCACCGGTTTCAACTATGTGAGCAACGGCGATTTTGACGCGCTGTTGAGCCAATGCGCGCCCAACGTCGTCCACAACTTCGCAGGCGATCACGCTCTCGGCGGCGAACGCCACGACGTAGAAGCGCTGCGTCGCTGGTTTCAACGCATCGAACGTCTGCTGCCGGGTTTCAAGCTGGAGATCACGCGCATCGTCGTGCAGGGGATGCCCCGGAACACGCTCGCCATTGTGCAGTGGACAGGACGCGCACATCTCATCAACGGCTGTGACTACGTGCAGAATGGCGTGCATTTTCTGGTGATACGCTGGGGGCGCGTGCATTCGTTCCGCATCTACGTCGATACGCAGGAACTCGCGCACACCTTGCAGGAGCTTGGGCGCTATGGTGTCGCTGAAGCCGTCGCCGCACCGATTGTCAGTTGACAGTGGAGTTCGCCACGACCTCCCCCAAACCCCGCCGCTTCGCTTACCCATTTTTGAGGGAGCACACGTTGGTGCTCCCCTACTTTGACGGTTCAATCTCTTGTTTTTGAGGGAGCACACGTTGGTGCTCCCCTACTTTGACGGTTCAATCTCTTGTTTTAGTTTCTCCTTCATTACTTAATACCCCGTAAGGCTTTACAAAAATTGGTAAAAAGTGCGAACCTGTACACCATCTGCACAATAATTTCCTTTACAATGAAAAGTACAAATTGTGAGTTGAAAGGTCTTTCTTTATGAAGCGACTACTGGTGCTCATCCCGCTGCTCATTCTGACGACAGCAGCGTTAATGCCCCTCCAGGCGCAGCAGGATACCGAAACTGCCTCCGCCGAGTGTGTGGCATTGGTCGAAACGGCGATGACCTCCTTTGCCGAAAACTGTGCGGCATTAGGCGGCGGTGCGGCGTGCGTCGGTTCCGAATCCGTGAACGCGGGCTTTACAGGCGATGCAGTAGACTTCGCGGCAGCGGGCGATACTGCTGATCTCTCGGCGCTGCAATCGGTCACGACCAGCGGCGCGGATGCTGAAGCCGGGCAGTGGGGCTTGGCGCGCTTGAACGTCTTTGCCAATGTTCCGCAGCGACTCTCGCCCACTGGCTTGATCTACCTGCTGATCGGCGATGTTGCTGTGACCAACGCGGTCACACCTGACAGCGCGTTTGTGCCCGGCGAACCCGTTGGCGTTACAGTGTTGGTTGGCGCGAATCTGCGCAGCGCACCCAATACCGACAGCACCGTGCTTGCCAGCGCGCCCGTTGGCACGCAACTGTTTGTTGATGGCGTCAGCAGCGATGGCGCATTCTTCCGCGCCGTTACCGAAGACAATCAGGTGGTCTGGATCAGCAGTCAGGTGGTTGCGCCCGATGAAGGCAGCGACCTCAGCAGCCTGCCGACGCTCAACAGCAGCAGCCGTACTTTGATGCAGTCGATCTTCCTGCAAACGGGTGCAGAGTCGAACTGCGGCAACGCGCCCACCGCTTTCATCGCCCAGAGTCCCGGCGGCTTCCTCTCAGCCATTACCGTCAACGGCGCAGACATTCGCTTTGATGGCACGATTGCGCTCTTTGTCGGCGAGGGCGGCGTGATGCGCTTGATTGTCGTGGAAGGCAGCGCCTTTGCGGGCGGCGTCTCCATCCCGGCAGGCTTCACCGTCGATGTCCAGTTGAATGCCGAAGGCACGGGGCTGGATGGCGTGTGGTCGAACCTGCGCCCGATCAACGACGCGGAGCGTGCGGCATTAACGCCCGTCGATGACATCCCGCAGGACGTACTGTTTGAAACGGTTGAAGTGCCGTCGCAGGAAGAAGTGCTCAACACGCTAGCGGCGCTCAACGGCGCGTCCAGTGTTGGCGCGGCGACAGGCTCAGGCGCGCTCAACTGCGCCCGCTTCCGCCCAACGTCACCGCTTGGCGGAATGCCCAACGGCAATGCGACGTTCTTCTGGGACGGCGTACAGGGCGCGACCAGCTATCGCCTCAATCTCTACAACGAAGGCGGCAGCCGCGTGACCTCGCTGGAAACCGGGTCGACCAATACCACGCTCTCTGTCAACACGACGCCCGCAGCGATTGGCGGCGGCAGCAACTTCTCTTGGGACGTGGAAGCGCTGCTCAACGGACAGTCCGCCTGTACCACCGCGCGCGCCAGCGTCGTGCGTGATGCGACTTCGCAGTTCGTCAGCGGTGGCGGCGGCGATGATACCCAAATCACGCCAACCGTCTGTACATGGCAGGGTTGCAGCTAATTCAGGAAAAATGTAAAGGGGCGAACCTCGTAAGTGATGGTTCGCCCCTACGTTTCCCTTTCAAGGGATGCTCATTTCTTTTTGTTTTTACGCTCATCTTCATCATCGTCGTCAAAATCATCATCGAGCCAGCCCACCATATCGCCATCAAAAGCCGGATTGCGCACGCCGATCATTTTCGCTTCTTCGATAGCCTCTTCCGCGCTAATCATGCCCAATTCTAAATCCGAGAGGATGTTGAGCAGGCGCAGGCGTTTGTAGCCTTCGCGTTCCATTTTCAGGTAGATTTTTAAGTTTTCGAGCGCGATGTCTAAGTATCTATTCGCCATAAAGTGCTCGATTCGCGGTATAAATTTCCCAGAGGCGGCGGTCATGCTTCAGCCGTTGTTGAAAGTCTAAATCGGCGTCGAGCATGTCAGGGTTGGTTTTCCACGTTTCGATGGCGGCACGCTGGCGGCGTTCGGCAGCGTGCAAGCCGAAGAGGAAGCCCATCAGCGCGCTGATGAGCGCAACACGTAACAGATTGAGCATGGTTACTCCTTATTAAATTTTATTGTTCGTTTGCGGATTCAGCTTCGGTTTGTTCCCGATCTTTCTCCCTCACAAGGTAGCGGATCACTTCGGTGACAATAGCCTTGTACTCGCTATCTAACACACCCGGTATACCTTGTTTATGGAGTCGCAGCGCAATCCGTTGAATACGCTGCTTGTCTTCGTCCGTAAAGCGAATGTTCGTTTGCGGATACTTATTTGGCATAGCTCTCGCTTGCTGTATATAGCTTATAGTAGGTATCATAACTTGTCAAGAGGTGTAATTGATAGCAAAATTCAACTCAC
>CALMZT010001168.1 GCA_937870805.1 uncultured Chloroflexota bacterium | reverse complement strand
TGCACCAGCATTTTCTTACGATTATCCATCACGTGTGCTTGCAGTACGATCTTGCCGTTGGTTGGAGTGTAACGCAGGGCATTATCGAATAAGTTAATCAACACGCGCTGGATTTTATCACTGTCGACGTAAACATCCGGCAAGTCTTCCGGCACATTGATTTCAACAGTGATGTTCGCCGCAGCGACTGAGCTTGTAAGTGTATTATAGGCTTCGTCAATCATGACGCCGATTTTGGCAGGCGCAAACTTCAAGGGCATCTGCTGTTTTTCTAACTTGGCGATATCCAGCAAGCTGTCCACCAGATGCAGCAGCTTGTAAGCGCTTGTCAGTGATACATCGAGTGTCGTCCCGACCATGTAAATGGTTGAAGGGTCTTCGACACTTTCCATTGCCAGCGTCAAAGCGCTGATGATCGAACCCAGAGGTGCGCGCAAGTCGTGGACAATCATATGCGTGATGTCTTCGCGATACGCCTCTAACATCTTTTCTTCACTGACATCACGCAGTACGAGCAGTCGTCCCATAATCGTGTGATTTTGGTCGGTTACAGGCGACCCAATCTCCTCGATGTAGGTGAATTGTCCGTGTACATAACGTGCGAACTGGCGGCGCGTGATCCTTTCGGGTTCTTCCTGCAAGATGCGTACAAGATCACCAATTTCCGCTTCTGAATAACCACCCTCACCCAATTCACCCGCTTGGGCTTGGCTCATCAGGGTCTCGGCAAAGCGATGGTTCTCCCGATCTTCTAGCGTAATACCGAGTAAACGTTCTGCTGATGGGTTAAAGCCGATGAGCAATCCGCGTGTGTCAAGTAAAATCACGCCGTCGCGCGTCGAGTCGAGGATGGCGCGCATCCGGTTGCTGCTCGAACGGATGGTTTCAGTGAGCATCGCATTTTCCAGATGCCCTGACGCCTGAATGCTCAACAGGTCAATAGCGCTTTGCTCACGGTCTTCAAAGCGCTGGCGTGAATTAAATGCAAGACACAGCACTTCCGTCACACGACGGTTACGCTTGATCGGCACACCAAGTAGGGTAATGTATTCGCGCGTGTCCACAAATTCATAGGGTGGAAACTCATTCAAATCTTCGATGAGGTTGGGACTGTCCCCTTGAATGATTTCATAGGCAAGTTTGCCGCGAAACAACGTTTCATTCAGTTCAACGCGCTTCACCGAATCATAGCGGATGCCAGCTAACAGACTGATGTCGCCAGTGATCTCGTTGTAACTAAAGATCGCCGCGTCCTGCGCATTGAGCATACTGAAGCTGGTTTGCAAAATGGCAGTTGCTACGGAAGGAAGATCATGCGCGCTGGACATGCGCAGCGACAGTTCACGCAGACGAGTGAGCGTTTCGATTTCCTGTTGGCGTTCTTGCAGCAATCGCGCGTTGTCGATGCTCAGGACAGCGTGTCCCGCGAGGTTATGCAAGAAACTTGCCTGCTCAGTCGTGAAGAAGTCAGGGACGATACTTTCGACGTTGAGTACGCCGACGATACGATCTTCTTTACGCAGCGGCACAACTAACGATGACCGATATTCACGGATTGTGCTCGGAACAACGTATTCTGGTTCAAGTCGATTATCCGCGATCAGCAGGGATTGCCCTGTGCGTGCCACGCGCCCACTGATGCCTCTATTGCGCGTGCTGGTCACATAATTTTGGTGCCATACTCCCTGTTCATCATATTCACGGACGATAAACCAGAAGTCTTCACCTTCAGTCAACAAACCAAGCGTCGCCACATCAGCTTGGGACGCAGTGATGGCTGCTTGCAGCACATGGCTGATAAGCTGGTTCAAATCCAGCGCCCCGGTGATTTGCTGCGCGATATTTTCCAGCAGCGACAATTGCTCCAAACGCCGCTGTAAGTCTTCTTCAGTCGAAGTATAGAGGCGGGCGTTGTAAATCTGAGCAGCGATTTGATTCATCGCCATCTCAATGAGCCGCGCTTCACTCTCTGAGAAATCACGCGGGTATTGACTGCCAAGGATGACGACGCCGAGTAGACCATTGTTGACAAATAAGGGGGTGAGCGCGACGCTTGCCTGCCCATATTGTGTCATAATCTCTCGCAGTGCGGGCGACAGATCGGGATGATCTGCCTGGAAAATCTGCGGCGCAATAATTTGTCCAGCGTCGGCAGAGCTTTGGATTTCAGGCAGCGCACTCAGGGGCAGGTTCTGAAAGCTGATATTCTCGCCGTGCGTATGAAACACTTGCAGCCGATCTTTACCGGGTACAAGCACGCCTATCTGCACATGATCGATATTGAGCATTTGCTCTAGCAGCGTCGAAATGCCAATTAGCACTTTATCTAGCTCTAGCGATGAACCCGACATTCGTGAAAGATATACGAGTTGCGCTTGTTCACTCGCGTAGATTTCTAATGCTTTGAGGAGTTCAGCATTGTCTAGCGCTGCGGTAATTTGGTTCGCTAGCGTCTCCAATAAATCAAGTTCGCTCTTGCGATAGAAGTGCGGCAGATCGTGATACACCGCAATGAACCCAATGATGGTGCTGCTGGAACGTAGTGGGATCTGAGCATAGGCGCGAAATTTACCAGATTGTGCCTGTGCGGCAAGGTTCGCATCTCCATCAATCTTTGTGACAAGATAAGCACCCTCAGTATATTGCTCAGGATTATAATCAATGACTTGATAGGCTTCGACAAACGCATCTGGCAAACCGATATGCTGTACCAGGCGCATTTCACGTTTGCTGTTGATGTCCAGCAAATAGATCGCTGCTTTTTGCGCATCCGCAATTTGCATCGCCGTATTGCAGGCGATTTCCATGCCCTTCGTGCTGTCCAGGTTGAACATCACATTTTGCACTGAACCATTGATCAGTGCCAATGATTCGGTCATGCTGGTGCTGCGGTAAAACAGAACAGCGTTGCGGATTGCCAGCGCTACTTGATTGGCAATCATTTGCAGCACATCGACATCGCGCGAAGTAAAGGTGCTGCCATCCTGACGTTCCAAACAGGCAAGCGCGCCGATCACCTTATCACCCACCGTAAGCGGTACACCCAAATAAGAAGTGTAGCGCGTGTATTCGTCGTTAATGCCCATTTGGGTATCAAATTCTGAGGCATTTACGCTGACGGCTCGTCTGCTGCGAATGACTTGATCAATCGGTGAATTACGCAGCAAACGGGTAGGCTTTTGTACCCGTTTCCCATCTTCTACTACGAGACGGAAGTCAATGACACTGCTGGCTTCATCATAGAGCGCTGCGATGAAAACCTTCGATGGCACTAACTGCTGGACTTCTTCGTAAATACTCCACAGCAGATCCTCCATAATCAGGGTGTCTGCAATCCGTTGACGGATATTTTGCAATAAGGAGAGTTCGTCCACGCGCTGAGTAAGCTGCTGGCGTGTGTTAAGCATTTCCTTATAGAGGATAGCTTGCAGCGCTATCACCGCCATCGCCAGCAGGAACAGCGTCTCGCCAACCTGGTGTAATATTGCCGGGAGCAGGGCGGTGAGCAGGATTAATACGCCTTCAGACAGCAGGAAGGTTCTGGTGTTCGCTGCCCAAAAGGGTTGAAGGCTTTTGTCTTCATGCAGGATCAGACCGACAACTTGCGAAATGCCACCCGCGACAAACAGGGCAATTGCCAGGGGTATCAAATGTTCACGCACTGAAGCAAGCGGTGCACTGCCGCCTAAAAGTTGAAAGACTATCGCAGCGCCCAGCAGCGTTGTGCTCCCCACCGCCGCACGCCACCACGCGAAATTGACGATCTCGGTAGGCGTGCTAATATTTTGGTGCGGTTGTTGACTTCTTAGAAATCGAATGAGCGCAGCGAGCAGTGTTCCTGGAAGGATAATCCCCAACGCTGGGATTGTGCCCATTGTGAGCCAGGCGACCAGAAAGCTAAAGTTCAAATACCCAAGCAAAAGATAGCGATTGGGCAAACCATAAAGTAAATCTGCGAGAACAAAACTGGCAAGACAAGTGATAAATAAGGTAAATTCTAAGGCGTCAGGGAGTCGAAACAAAATAATCAGCAGGGTAGTGCAAAACGCAGCTACCCCAACACGATACTTACTCGATAGGGAAGGGAAACCTCTATTTTGCCTGCGATTCACCCGGTACTGATAACCCACAACTCAAACCGCTTAACCACTCTATGCTGACAGCGCTATCAGCACGTTTATGTTATGAAATAAGAATAAAATACTATATCAAGTCAGGTGATATTGAATTAAAACTTAGTATAGTCTGCCCAACGCGAATTTACAAACAGACAACTTTGTCTCTAGGAATAATTGTAGCATAATAGCATCTCACGCTTGTGTTAACATACCCTTTAAGGATGTCAGAATATTTGTAAATTATATGTAAATTTTCCTTGATTTTGAAATTGTTCAAATTATAATTTAAGCGCATTTCAGCAGTTGATCTTTGTATCCCTATAACATTTTTATTGGCGATAATACGATGATTAAGGAATAGTTAGAAAATCGCCGCTTCTTGTTATAAAACACATACAATATCAAGGAATTGTAATCTATACTCTTAACTGGGTGTATAATAGTTTCCAAATGTATCAAGAATATGATGGGAATGGAAACAACGTGGTTGGCTTCACCAGTACCGCTGACATAGTTTATTCAGCAGAAGGCTTGAGCAAAAGATGATATTCCAAGAAATTACACGAGTCTCCCTGGATTCGTTTAGAGAACGATCCAAAGGATACAAAGTCGTCTTACTGTATCCTTGGACAAATTACCGAACCTTGTTTCTTACGTATTTCCTATCAGGTATCGATAATGGTTTACTGTACTATCGTATTCCTGCCGATGAGACTACTTTAACGGGTTGGTTACGTGGTTTAGTCAAAGAATTTGACGAAGTGCTTGAGGGTTTTGGTCGCAATACACGTCCTGCGCTGGAGCGTAATAACCCTGCTGATATGGGTACAGCATTGGCGCAGGATCTCAGTGATTATGCCGGTAAAAAAGATGTTGTCCTCTATATCGATGAGCTTGATCGAGTCCCCCATGATGAGGCTTTTGAACAATTCACCAGAGCATTAGTCGGTGGTTTGCCAAATAACTTACAGCTATCGTTCTCTTCACGTCTGCTTACCCACCAGCCCTGGTATGATATGGTAGCACGCGGCGAAGCCCTTGTTTTAGGAACTGAATATCGCAAAAATGATGTGATGTTCGCTGTAGAAGACACACCTCGTCCACAGCTAGAAATCTATGCATTGGGTAGAGGTTATGCCTTGGTCAATGGGCAGCCGATTACAAATTGGGATGGTGCGCTGCCTCGCAATTTGTTCTTCTACTTTGTAGATCGACCTCTTGTGACCCGTGATGAAATCTTTCAAACCTTCTGGCCTGACCTCAGTGTTAAAGAAGCAACAAACGTTTTCCACGTCACCAAGCGTAAAATTAGTGAACGCATCACCATGAAAGTCGGTGGAACGGGCAGTTACGAACTTACGCAGTATAATGGTGGGTTCTATCTGCCGAGCGAAAAAGTGGTTCGCCATTATGATGTTGCTGACTTTCAGGAAGCTGTAGAGCGCGCGCTCGTCGCTTCTACAGAGCATGAAGAAGAAACGCTGCTGCGTCGTGCAATCGACGCTTACAAAGCCCCCTTCTTGCAGAATATTGATATGGAATGGACACGCA
>CALMZT010001167.1 GCA_937870805.1 uncultured Chloroflexota bacterium | reverse complement strand
CGTCGATACGTCGCTCTGCCGCGTAGTCGATGGTATGAACGCTTACTGTGAAGTGAAACTCGAAGGCGCAGATCGTGTGTTTGTGGGTTATGACGGCGGCGTATGCAAGCAGATGGCGCTCAATGACGATGACTTGCGCTACATCAGCGAGTTTGATCTTACTCACACGACATTTTACAGCTTTATCGATGCCGACCTGCCAAAATTGAGCGGTGCGGCACAAACGCTGTCGTTTGATTTCTCGAATGACTGGACAAAGGAATATCTCACTAAGACACTGCCACATGTGCAAATCGCGTTTCTCTCATACTCGCAGCACAGGGCACAGGAGATCGAAGGACTGCTGCGCTGGGTATGTGGACAGGGTGTGCGCGTGGCGGTGGTGACGCGCGGGCAGCAGGGCGCGATGGCGTTCGATGGGCAGAAAATCTATCATCAGGGCATTGTGCCTGTAAAAGTGGTTGATACGCTGGGTGCGGGCGATGCGTTTGCGGCGCGTTTCAGCACGGCGTATGTCGCGGGTGAGAGCGTTGAAACTGCACTCGCCCAAGCCGCACAGATGGCAGCCGACGTGTGTACCTACTACGGCGCGTGGGGGCATGGCACGCCGCTATAACCGTATGACGAACCTGAAACGCGCGTCCTCGTCATACCACATCGGAAAGTTTGTGCCCCAAATATTGTTATACAGGTTGAAGTGCATCCCGTGACGCAGCGGCGGTTGGCGGTTGTTGAAGTTCAGCAGCGACGGTTCGCCGGGCGCGACCAGCGGCGCATCCAGCGTTTCGATGTCCAGCTTGCCACGCTCATCCTGATAAAACACCCCTGCGCCGACAGCGTGCAGCTTGCGGTTGCCATCGCGCACGACTTCCAGCGGCGAGATGCGCTTGCCGAGCTTGTCCATTGTCCAACCCTGAACCGACGTAATTTTTGGGACGAACGAGAACCACAGAGCTTCAGGCAGGCGGTTTGCAGATTTTTCGAACCATTGCAGCGTGAAGCGTAGTTCGGTTTGAGCGTCTGGTAGGTCGATTTCGAGCGTTATTTCATTCGGACAGCCCCAATTGGCAGCCTCTTTCGGGGGACGCAGTTCCAGCAGGAAGCGCTGACCATCGTCGTAAGTCTGTGTGTAAAGGGACTTGAGTTCAGGCTGCCAGAACTGCGATGGTTGGTTAGCAGCATCCATGCCGGGTTTCGTCTGGTCATCTACTGACCATGAGCGTGTTTGGCGTTTGTTGATGACATACTGTGCATAAAAACGGTCATAATCGGCTTGCGAAAAGGTTTGATAACGGAACAACGCCAGCGCGTGTTTTGAGGTTGCCCAACGACGACCCGTGCGCGTATCCACGAGGCGGGTGATCGCGCCGCGCTCATCAAAACTGATGTCAAAGTTCGGTGTTGAAAACCCGCGCCGCTGTATTTTGCGATAGCCTGTTTTCACAGGTTTTTGTGGCGCAAGTTCTTGCAGCGCCTCTTTTGCAGATTGCAATAATGGTGAATCATTTAGTGCTGCCATTGCCTCATCAATGTAGGCGCGCTGTTCCGCCCATGACGCTGCGAACACTTTGACCTGTTCGGTGTCGAGGATGGCACGCAGTTGGTCGGGTCGGTAGTGAAGGTAGTCCTTAAAATGTGTCTTTTCGTCCATGCCCCACGTATGTTCGGGGACAAGAATCAGTTTGCGCTGGAAAAGGTTTAATTTGTCGTCAGGCACAGTCGCTTCGCTGACGTGTTGCGCCCCTACAGTGTTGAGCCAGCGGAGCAGGGCGCGCAATTGGGCGACCTTTTTAGGATCTGTGCCGACGCCGTGCATCCATGTGTCACCGATTTCGGCAGTGACGATGGGAAGCTGCGCTTCGATAGTGAGCAGTTTTTCCGCAAAAGCATCCAGGGTTGAGGCGACAACTCCGGCGTTGGGGAAGCGCTGCTGCATTTCGCGGTAATTTTGCAGCGCTTCGGTGGGTGACTGAGGTCCGATGTTGTCGGCGGTGTGGGCGAAGGCAATCGCGTCGTCGAGTCCCGGCACGATCATGGCATCGCCGTATGAGCCTCTTTGATACATGACAATCAGGCGCGCACCACTTTCATCCTGCCACACGAAAACGGGCTGCACGTCGGGCACGGTGGACGCGGGGTTGACGCCGATGTGCAGAAAACGAATGCCTGCCTCTGCCATCAGTGGCACGATACCGCGCGTGTGTCCCGGTACATCAGTCATCTTGGCGGCGATAGTGTGCCTGCCGAAACGCTTATCCAATGACTGCGACAGGCTCAATCCGAAGCGAAACAGTGATGGATTCATGAGTTCAGTGTGCGTGGTGAAGGGCAAGCCGTGCCACACAATGTCGCCAAGTGCGATAGCGTCTTCCATACGCTTGCGATTTTCGGGGCTGGCTTGTTCCAGATATTCGTAGATCAGCCATGAGCCTGTCGTCCAGATGAAGCGCTTGCCATGTTCACGCAGCACACGCGCGGTTTCCAGCGCTTTAGGAATGAAGTTGTTGAAGTATCCGTCCACGACGTTGCGCGCGTAGTCGGTGAAGCCGATGTCGAGATGCGTTTTGAAAATGAGATGGACTTTGGTGGGTTGCTGCATTGGATGTGTCCTACGTTGACGGTTGTTGGTTGTTGGTTATTGGTTATTCTTTGCAAGACCTCACCCCAACCCCTCTCCCATGCGGAAACATAGCTGGTAGCGAGTTTGTGTGGCGGGAGAGGGGCTTTCTGTTCGCGTGATGGAGATATATGCGTGGCGGGAGCAAGAAAATACCTACTTGTGAAAACTACGTCAAAATATTTTAGGTATACTGTTCTAAACCAATAACGAACAACCAATAACCATTACCCACATTCCTCAGTGAGCGTAGCGTCGTTGACGGTGGTGGAGGTGTCATCGACCCAGATTGTGCCCGCGCTGTTGGCTTCGAGGGTGTTGGCGTTGAGCGTAACGAAGGACGATGAGAGCACGCTGATGCCGTAGTTGGCGCTGTCGGTGACGGTGTTGCCGCGCAGTTCCACGTTTGCGCCGTAGTCGATGGTGATGCCGTTGCCGTAGCGCCTGCTGCCTTCCCATGTCCCAAACTGTGAAGCGATTACCGTGTTACCGCACAAAATAGCCGTTGAGCTGTCGCTGACGTAAATGCCCGTGTCGGCGTTATTTTCGACGTGATTGTTTGCGACGATGGCGCGTGACATTTCCGTAATGGCAATACCGCGCTGCCCGTTGTTGGTAACGGTGTTATCGGCAACGTAGACAGTGCCTACCAAGTTGGTGGTGATTCCCGCTAGAGCATTGAAAGAAACCGTATTGCCAATCACACGCGATTCGGGATATGCGCCCGTGTTGAGGATATGGATACCGCGCCCGTAAGGTGGCTGTGTGTAAGTAACCGTGTTCGCCAGGATGTACGCGGATGCCAACTGCACCCGCACGCCGAGCAAACGATTGGCAGTGATGACGTTGTTCTGGATGGTGACGCGGCGGCTGCGTAAGACTGAGACGCCGTACTTTCCGCCTGTGATCGTCAAATTTTCGATGACGACAGCGTGCGTATTATGAACAGAAATGACTGGCGTATCCGCTGTGCCGCGCAGTATCGTTTCGCCGCTGCCACGCAGAGTCAGTGCGCGTGTGATGACTAACGACTCGGCGTATTCTCCGCTGGCGATTTCGATGGTCGCGCCGATTGGTGCTGCATCTATCGCAGCGGCGATGGTGGGGAAGTCGGCAGGGACATGGAGCACAGATGCGTCTTGAGCAGCGGCAGGAGAGAAGGTGAGTAGTAGGAATAGGGCAAATGTGAACGGTATTTTAGGTAGGGGCAGACAGGCAAACGGAGTTTGCCTGTGTCTGCCCGATTTTGAGGGCGCACACATTGGTGCGCCCCTACGAGTAACCTTTGAACACCAATTGCTGAACACTGCTATTTCCCTCTGCCGGGTCGCATTATTTCACTGCACCTGCGGTCAAGCCGACGACAAAGTAACGCTGCAAGGCGAAGAACACCATCAGTGGCACGATCATCGAGATAAATGCTGCCGCGCTCATGATGTCCCATTCTGATGCATACGTGCCGAGCATCGCTTGAATACGCACGGTCACGGGCTGCGTCTCCGGGTTATTCATGAACACCAGCGCCATCAACAGATCATTCCACACCCACATGAACTGGAAGATTGCCAGCGATGCCAGCGCGGGTACGGACAGCGGGATAATCATGCGCAGGAAAATGGTAAAATCGCCCGCGCCGTCGATGCGTGACGATTCCAGCAGTTCGCGCGGAATCGAGGCAAAGAAGTTACGCAGTAGATAGATGGCAAATGGCAAGCCGAACGCCGTATGCACAATCCAGATGCGTATAAACGAGACGATTTTTGGATCGAAGCCTGCCGAAGCAAGTCCCGGCGAGATGCCATTGACAATCTGCAAAGCGGGGATGAGTGCCGTTTGAATAGGCACTACCAGCAGCGCCATCAGCACCAGAAAGATGATATCGCTCGACCAGAATTTGAGCCAGGCAAAGGCATAGGCTGCCAGCGACGCGATCACTAACGGCAGCAGCGTACTGGGGATTGTAATCATGAAGCTGTTGAGGAACGCTTCGCCCATGCCCTGTGCTTCCATGACTTGTGTGTAATTCTCCATCGTGAAGTTCATTGGGGTGAACGCTGTCCACCAACCAGAAGCAGCAATTGCCTCACGCGGGCGGAAGGAGGTAATCAACAAGCCCACCGTAGGCACAAGCCACACAATCGCTAGTAGAAACAGCGTCAGATGAAGCAGCCATTTGGGATTAAAGCGAAAGCCGCCACGCCGCACAGCAGTGGTTGGAGCAGCTTCCAGGCTCAGGGAAGGATTGGATGCGCTCATCGTCCTGCCTCCTCATTACGGTAGCGTCGGATATTAAAATAGACGAACGGAAGCACCAGAATCAGCATGATGACGGCGATGGCGCTGCCATAGCCTGGGCGATTGTTATTGAACATTTCCTGATACATGCTGAAGCCGATGATGCGGCTGGCGTTGCGCGGTCCGCCCTGTGTCATGATAAACACGAGGTCAAACGCTTTGAGCACGTTGATAATCATCGTGGTGGTGACGACGAGTATCGTGGGCCACAGCATGGGCACGGTGATGAAGGCGAAGACTTCTAAAGTGGTTGCGCCATCGACGCGCGCCGCTTCATGGACTTCGGCTGGCAGGCTCTTGAGTCCGGCAGAGAGAATGACGGTGCAGAAACCTGTCGATAACCAGATGGCAGCGACGATGACAGCGAAGTTGACCATATTGACGTTGCCAAGCCACGAGACAGATTCACCGCCAAAAATCCCGACCCAAATCGCATTGAGGACACCGACTTTCGGATCAGGGCTGTAGACAAAACGCCAGATGATACCTGCTGCCGTGAACGAAATCGCTGTCGGTAGAAAGACAATCGTCTTGATCAGCACCTCGTAGCGGACAGCGTTCGCCATGACAGCGATGAGTAAGCCAAAACCGACGGTCCCGCCTGTAAACAGGAGCAGCCACAGCATCGTGTTGAATATTGCCCCGCTGGGAGGAAATTCACGCACGTTGAAAAAGTAGCGGTCATTAGTGAACAGGGTAACGTAGTTATCTAGCCCAACGTATTCGTTGGTTTGAAAGTTCGCCCCTGTCGTAAAGCTCATCTGTATCGTGCGGAACGTCGGGTAAATCAAGAAAAGGACAATTAGGATCAAGGCAGGTAAGGCAAATGCCCAACCCAGTAAGGGATTATTTTTCATAGCACAAAATCCTCAATTTTTAGGGAACGTAGAGCGTTAGGTCGTTACGGCTGCTCCCATAGATAACGGACAAAATCATGGGCGACAGTTTCGCCCTCCGTGTGCTGTATTCCAAGATTTGCGCGCGGTGGTGATGGCGTGCGTGATGATGTACATCAAGAGTGCCCATGCAGGGTGGCGCTGCCTGCCACACCAGGGAAATTCGTAATCAATTGCTCGATTGACCTGTTCGTC
>CALMZT010001166.1 GCA_937870805.1 uncultured Chloroflexota bacterium | reverse complement strand
GCAGCTTAATCATGCTTGGCGCGTATGTGGCGTTTTCAGGCGTGAGCAGAAGGCGTGATGTGCGGAGATGTAGGGGCGCAGCAGGTTGCGCCCCCACGAGAATACGATCTAATACTTGCGATAGCCTGTGCGGTGAATCTCGTCTTCGGCGTCCATAACCAAATTTTCTAAGATGGTGAAGATCACCGTTGCTTCGCCCTTCAGCGCCTTTTGACGCCCGCGTGCTGCTTCGCGAATATGCTTCACCAGCTCCCAGGGATTGTCTGGCTGATCGAGCTTCACCATACGATCCACGAAGACCCCCCCCAGCACCAGCGGGAGATAGACGTAGGTTAAATCGCCCTCGCCTTGCCCCACCAGCCATTTAAAGACGCGCGTGGCATAGATTGCCTGTTCTTCGTTATCGCCCAAATCTTCGCGCGTGCGCGGGCGCAGCAGCCCGAACGCCAGAATGATCGAGTCGTACACCAGTGACTCATATAAGTATTTGACGACGATCTCGCCCAGTTTCATTGTCTGGCTGAGGCTCTCGTTGCTTGCCAACACCTGACGCAGCCGTTTAAACCACTGCTGATCCTGCATACGGTGTCCTGCTGCCAGCGAAGGCGCTTCTTCCAGCGTATACGTCAGCATTTTGGCGATGGCGCGCGCCTCACCGGGATGCAGCGGGAAACCACGCGCGTTGAACCTTTCAGCCGTCGTTTGATAGATCAAATCATAAGCGCTGCCGTGCTGGTCAGCGACGGCGATGCGGTGTGCCTCTTGCGTCTTGGACTGCGCCATGCGTTCCTCTTCCTCAAGATGCTCCTGATCCCACAGCGACTCGTAGCGCCATTGCAGCGGGGTTTTCGAGGGCGGGAGGACAGAAGGCTCAAGGTTGAAAAACAGCTTTAACACACCGTCGGACAATTGGGACTCAAAGCGCACCTCACGGAAGGCTTGCAAGCGGAAGGGCGACAGCTCCACCACTGACGGCGGCGGACCTCCATCTGCCGGGCGCACAACCTTAATTTTTTCCGGCACGGCTGTCGTCACCTGCACATAGATCGGGAAGCGGGGACCCGGTTTGGTTGGCGGGCGCACGACCATCGGAATATGAATGATCCCGACTTCGGCAGGTTTCAGGTCAGTGACCAGCGTTGTCTTCCCGGTTTCGATGAGGACACGTTCACCGTTGCGGTCACTGGTAGGCAGTTTAATATTCACTTTGACCTGCATTTTGGTGTTGACCATGCTTTGCACCAGGACAAAGAGTTCTAAGGGTTGATTGAGGTAGATGCGCGCGGGGAAGATGCCGACGGCGTATTGGATGTGTTCTGTACCCACACGCCCCCCTCCGGTAATCGCACCCAGCACGTCGGGATAAATCACTGTCGATAGAGGCTGGCGTCTTCTGTCCATAATTAACCCTCAATCTAACTCAAACGATTACTTTCTTGACTGAAAAGCTGTCGCAATGATTTGAATAATTGACTCTGATTATATCGTCGCAGGATTAAGCCCTGCGGCTGCGTGTGCTGTTTATCCTTCTCGATAGCCGTATTTTGCCATCGCGCGCCCGACCAGACGATGCGTGAGTGTGAAGACGGGTTCGTTTTCGTCGTTGCGTTCAGATTCGCGCGATTCCAGCATATGATTCGTGTCGTCCACCAGATTGTCCAGTTTTTCGCCCGGCATAATGACACTATCGAAGACGATTAAACCGCCGAGTACCAGCGGGACAAACGTGTGCGTGAAATCCATCGTGCCTGCGCCATTGAGGATGTTGATTACATTGTCAGCGTATTCTTTCATTTCCTGTGCATCGCCTAATTCCTCACCCGTATTCTGCTCGACAATTTTGAAGGCATAGAGGACGGCGTCGCGCAGCAGATCGGGGTACAGCAGACGTGCGATGCTTTCGACAGGGTGTTCGGCGGCACGCGGTTCATGGGCGACCAGCCGCAAAAAGGCGCTCGTCCAATGGGGGATTACCATCGGACGTGGGTCGGCAAGGCGTGAAGAATCGAGCAGCGGCACGAGATTAAATTCACCCGCCGTTAAACCACTATGCGCGCCGGACGTCTGATCGGAAGGTGTAGCATATTCCAAAATTAGCGTCAGCAGCTTGGCGATAAACATCGCTTCGATAGGATTTAAAGGATAACCTGCTTTGGCAAAGCGCTTTTCGGTAGCTTCTAACAGCGGCTGGAATAACTGCACACGCTTGAGCTTGGGCAGCACGTTGTTCTGCATCACGTCGAGGTAACGGGACAGCAGCGCACGGTCATCTTCATAGTCGGTGACTGTCCACAGGCTGATCCAACCGGGCTTGAAGTCTACGATTTCGCCGAGTTTGCCTGTCATGACGCTGAACGGCGCTTCGAGGGTGCTGCTCCCCATAAGGCGTCCTTTTGCCTCGGTGGTGTACAACAAATTTTTGAGTTCTTCAACTTTTTGCGCGGCATCGGGGTTGAGCGTTGCCAGATCTAACTTGCCGCCGCCGTCGGGCAGACGCACGCGCTGCGGTTTGCCGCCGCCTTTGTTCAACGGCTGCGCTTTGATGTCAACGCCGATTTTATAGTCTGCGCTCACGGCTGTATCGGGCATGGTCGAGACCGGCAGCACCACATAGCCCACTTCGGCGGGCTTCAAACCGACAACCAAACGTCCTGCTTTGGTGACGAAGCGCCCCTTCTTTTTGGCAGCATCGACTTCAGGAATGTTCATCGTCGCGGTGACATCAACGTCCACATCAGAGGCATTTTGCACGATCAAAATCACCTCGAACGGACGCCCTGAACGCACCACGCGCGGACGCAGCGCCAGCGCGGCTTGAATAATGCCCGTATTAAAGCGCGCGCCTTTGGTAACGTAGCCGAGCACGTCAGGATAATTCAGCGTCGATGATTCTGGCACGATGAGCCTCTCAAA
Organism: uncultured Chloroflexota bacterium; assembly: GCA_937870805.1. Taxonomy (GTDB): domain Bacteria; phylum Chloroflexota; class Anaerolineae; order Aggregatilineales; family Phototrophicaceae; genus JACAER01. Next base: position 2,246 of record CALMZT010001166.1, on the reverse strand, counting down.
ATGTGTTACGAGAACTCAATCTATTGAACACCCATTTTCGATTTCACGCAAAGGTGACTTGGGTAATATGTATCATAAGAGATGTTGAATGTGCCGCTATTCATCGTCGTGTGTTAGCAGCGCCTTTAGCGTCAAACACTACGATTTGACCTTGACGCTCTCCGCAGATAAAAGGTAATGACAGCGCGGCGCGTAGTAAATGCGGTAAACTTCGCCTTCGCGAAAGACTGAAGCCGCCTCGCGCGAAATGTTGAAACCAATACATCCGTCTTCTATGGGGATCAATATACGAGAGCCATCTTCCGTGCGGTTGATAGTCACCTTGCCCTGTACAGCTTTGATTCGTCCTTCGTTCAAATCGGCAAGGTAACCGCGGCGGATGGAGAGTACAAGTCTGACGAGGACAACCGCCGCCAAAAACGCCAGCAGGTAGATTACGCCAGCGGCAAAATCGACAACCCCTCTGCCTGTCGAGAGCGAAAATCCGAGCAGCAGGATTAAGCCCACGAAAAACGGGATGCCGACGATGCTCCACTTTAACTCGTCTTTGATGTAGTGACGCAGCTTTGCATACTGCATGACAGTCATGCGTCCCTCGCGGTTTGCCGAGACATCTTCTTCGATGAAGTTCAGCGCGCGGGCAAGATTTTCATCAAACATGATAACCCCTATATTATGATGCTATTGTCGCATGAAACTAGCGCGCGATGTCCCCCAATACTGTGGGGAATCAAAAAAGGCGCAGCAGCCATGTGCCACGCCTCTTACTTATATTTTGCCCTGCTAACTGACGATTTCACCCTGTTTGACTGGCATGAAGGTCAGCTTTTCATTGTCCACGTCGAGGTCGATGATGATGTGATCGCCTTCACGTATATGTCCTTCCAGCAGTTCCAGCGCCAGCATATCCTGTACCTCGTGCTGGATAGTACGTTTCAACGGGCGCACGCCGTACACAGGGTCGAAGCCGCGCTCCGCCAGCCACAATTTAGCATCACCCGTCACTTCAAACGTGATGCGCTTCGCCGCCAGCGTTTGCGCCAGCCGCCGTAGCTGTACATCGACGATCCGCACGATGTCTTCCTGCGTCAGGCTGTGGAATACAATCACGTCGTCCAGACGGTTCAAAAATTCCGGGCGGAAGACCACGCGCAGTTCTTCCTGTACCGCGCGCATCAACGCCGGATCTTTGGTATTCGCGCCCATCTGCGCGATGATTTGGCTGGCGACGTTGCTGGTCATGATAATCACGGTGTTCGTGAAATTCACTGTGCGTCCCTGACCATCAGTTAAGCGTCCATCGTCAAACACCTGCAAGAAGATGTTGAACACATCGGGATGCGCCTTTTCGATCTCATCGAACAGCACGACGCTGTAAGGACGACGGCGTACTGCTTCCGTCAACTGCCCACCTTCGTCGTAACCGATGTAGCCGGGCGGCGCACCGATCAAACGCGCGACACTGTGACGTTCGCCGTATTCGCTCATATCGATGCGGATCATCGCGCGCTCATCGTCAAATAAGTAGTCTGCCAGTGCACGCGCCAATTCTGTCTTGCCAACCCCTGTCGGACCCAGGAACAGGAATGTACCTACAGGACGATTCGGGTCGCCTAAACCTGCACGGTTGCGGCGCACGGCAGCAGAGACAGCGCGCACGGCATCATCCTGTCCGATGACGCGCTCATGTAAGTGTTCTTCCATATGCCGCAGCTTTTCGACTTCGCTTTCCAGCAGCCGCGTGATGGGAATACCCGTCCAGCGTGAGATCACCACTGCAATCTCCTCGGCGTCAACCTCCTCTTTGAGCATTGGAGTGTCGCCTTGCAGTTCGTGCATCTTGCGTTCTAGTTCGCCAAGTCGCTGATCCAGTTCGGGCAGCGTGCCATAGCGCAGGCGCGCTGCGGCTTCAAGATCGGCACGGCGTTCGGCTTGTTCTAACTGGACTTTCGTCTCGTCAATTTTGGCTTTGATGTCGCGGATTGCCTGAATCGCAGCTTTCTCTGTCTGCCAGCGTGCCATCAGGGCACTGCGCTCTTCGTTGAGATTCGCCAGCTCGTTTTCCAGCGCCTTTAAACGTTCCTGTGAGGCTTTATCGCGCTCTTTACGCAGCGCCTCACGTTCGATCTCTAGCTGCATGATCTGGCGTTCGACGTTATCTAAGACTGTGGGGCGCGAGTCGATTTCCATCTTCAGCCGCGCCGCCGCCTCGTCAATCAAGTCAATCGCCTTGTCGGGCAGTTGGC
>CALMZT010001165.1 GCA_937870805.1 uncultured Chloroflexota bacterium | reverse complement strand
CGACGCCGACCTGCGCGCCTACGCCGGGCAGGTCGACGCCGTCCTGCACCACCACGCGATGCTCATCACGTCGTCGCTCGAATTAGATCGGGTGTTGGAAGACATCATGGACACCATCATTGCGCTCACAGGCGCAGAGCGTGCCTATATCATGTTGATGGACAGCCAGACCGGACAACTCACGCTGCGGGCGGCGCGCAACTGGGATCAGGAAACGTTAGACGAGAGTGAAGCCTTTTTCAGTCGCGGCGTGATTGACGAGGCGTTAACCAAAGGGGAGCCGATTGTCACCCTCAACGCGCAGGAAGATGAGCGTTTTGCGGGGCGTCAGAGCGTGTTTTCGCATCAGTTACGCTCGATTCTATGTATCCCTTTGAAATTGCAAGAGGAAACGATTGGCGTGCTGTACACCGATAACCGTGCGCAGCGTGGACTCTTTGACGAAGATACCGTGCCATTGATGGCGGCGTTCGCTAATCAGGCGGCGATTGCCATCGTCAATGCGCGGCGTTATCAGACGGTCAAAACCGATCTCGACAAAGCGCAGCAGGAAGTCCAGCGCTTGCGGATTCAGATTGACCAGCAGAAGTTGCAGCAGCAGGTGAATGAGATCACGGAAACTGAATACTTTAAGGAACTGGAGCAGCGCGCCGAGCACATGCGGACACAGTTCACAAAGTAGCCTATTGTGGTTCTCTATTCTCCAGTAACTTTAATAAAAAACGTCTGATGTAATTTGAGGTTCTTACATTACAGCACGCATTAAAGGTTCAAAAGAACCGCAAATGACTTTCCTTTTGTGCTACACTTTCTTAAGCTGACGATCAGGAGGTGCTCAACACACCCAATTCTGTAACTTTGCAGCATTGCCGCAATAACAGCCTCAGACTTTGCAGCACTCCATTCTTTTGCCGCCGCTGCAATTCACATCGAACGTATAAAAAGCTGACCTTTTGTAAAGCGTGAGGGGTAGGCATTCACTCTTTTATTTGTTTAAATGTGAAATTTCTCTTCAATTGAGTGTCAAGCCAAAACCGACACAATTCTTATCTTAGCGTGGTGAAGTAGTATTCAGGAAATGAGATACCGCTTATGCCTGTGTACGCAGTTCAAATTCCAGTCGATACCCTCATACTAGATAGCGATTTGGCACTTACTACCAATAGTGAAGGCATTGTCGTATTCGCATCTGGAAGCGACAGCAGCCGTCACAGCACACGCAATTGTTATATTCATCAGGACGCTCTAGCCGTCCTCCGAACTACTAAAGCCTTTCAAATCATCCCCGGAGCGACATATCTTTTTGCAGAACCAAATACTTTAGAACAGGTGGCGATTCTGGTGCGGGATTGGTTCATACGATACTTAACTCAACGGAGGTCGGAATGAAGGTTGTATTTGAAAATCGGACAGAGGCAGGACGATTTCTGGCGAACAAGCTCATGCATTACGCAAATCGTCCCGATGTGATTGTCTTTGGATTACCGCGCGGTGGCGTACCTGTTGCTTATCAAGTTGCACAGGCGCTCAATGCGCCGCTTGATGTGTTCATCATCCGTAAGTTAGGCGTGCCCGGTCATGAGGAACTGGCGATGGGCGCGATTGCGACAGGTGGCGTGAGCTTTTTGAATAAAGAGCTGATCGAGAGTATGAACATCTCTATGCCCCAGATAGAAGCCGTCGTCAGTCGTGAGTATGAAGAAATGCTGCGCCGCGAACAACTCTATCGTGGAAACCGCCTCCTGCCAGATGTCCGAGGTCAGACGGTCATTCTCGTTGATGACGGCTTGGCAACAGGTGCAAGCATGTGGGCAGCCGTCACCGCCATACGCAAGTTTAACCCCAATAAGATCGTGGTCGCCGTTCCCGTCGCTTCAGCGCAAACCTGTGAGGAATTTAAACATCTGCTTGACGAAGTTGTATGTGGAATCACGCCTGATCCTTTCATTGCTGTTGGCATCTGGTATGAAGACTTCTCAGAGACGTCAGATGATGAAGTCCGCGCACTTCTGGAACACGCACCGCAGCTAGACTTAGTTCACTAAAGCACGCTCTGAAAGGGGTAAACGTTGATGAACTCTACACAAGAGATAACCTTCACCAGTGATATTCGTCATGCAGCACATCCTTTGAGCACACCGACTGATTTAGACGTTCTGCTTGATCGGATTGGCGATGCTCGGTTCTGCTGCTCGGTGAGGCATCGCATGGCATATCGGAATACTACCGCTGGCGTATGTATCTCAGTCAGCGCTTGATTCGTGAGAAAGGGTTTTCATTCATTACCGTCGAAGGCGATTGGCACGATTGCTATCGCGTCCATCGCTACGTGAAGGGTTACGACGATACGTCTGACAGCGCGACTCAGGTGTTACACGCCTTCAACTGCTGGCCCATGTGGATGTGGGCGAACGGGGAAGTTGTCGCGCTGACGGAATGGCTGCGCGATTAGTGTTGTTTATCATCCAGAGTATGAACGGCTAGGCAATTACGTGCCGAGTTCACTCTTGCGGCGCTATGACACCTTGATCTACCTTGATGAAACATGGGCGCTGCACCCCCTGCATATCGAACCAGAAGCCTCGCTGGAACCGCCAGAGACTTACCCGTGCGCGATGTAACCGCGTAAAAAAGCGGGGTAGTGAACCTATATCCACTACCCCGACAATCACTCAGTTATTTCAATAGTCCAGTCGTTACTGCCGCATCACCGCGCCGACGGTCACGCAGGCACGACATTCATTACCGCGCACAATGGCAAAACCCTGCTGTGGGTCAGCGCCGTAATTGGTGCTGTCCACGTTCCAGATGATGAACAGACGCACGCGGCGGCTGGTGCGCGCCAGCGAAACCGCCTGGGCCAGCCATTCTGCCTGATTTTGCAGAGTGACATTCGCAGCCCATGCGAAACCACCCGGCAGTGGTCCCAAACCTTCGGGTGTTAGATAGCCGATTTCAGTGAAGCACAGCGGCTTGTTGGGGAAGATGCTGCTGTACAGATCGACCATCGTACCGTAGTAGCGCGTATAGTGACCGCTGTTGCCGCGCGGGTCGCCGCTGCGTGCGGTGGGTGGCAGGATGCCTTCGTTGTAGTGAATGCCCACGCAGTCCATCGAGTTTGCGCCCCCTGCATCGCGCAGCTGGCGCAGGAAGATGTCATCATCGCAGCCGTTGGTCTGGCAGGTGCCGCCGAAGAAGCCCGTTGGTGCGGGCGCGCCGCTGACGACCAGGACGTTGGCGTTGACGCGCTTAATCGCCGCATATCCTGCAATCAACATCTGCGCGTAGTTCGAACCGCTGATCTGTCCGGCGGGCCACTGACGGTCAATGTTCGCCTCGTTCCAGATTTCGATGCCGTCAGGTCCAAGTGCCGCGACCTGTCCGAGGTAGTTGGCAAAATCCTGATAATACTGCGTCGGGTTGCCCGCGATTTCTCCGGGGTTGCCGACGATGCTCAACAAGACGCGGAAGCCGTTGCTGCGCGCAGAATTTATCGCATTTTGCGCCGCGCCTGTGCCTTCGCCACGATTCCAGTTGACCTGAATTTTCGCCCATGTCATGCCTGCGCCGCGCATCTGATCGGAGTATTGGAAGCCAAACACATGACCACCCAACTCAAAGCCGCCAGAGATCGGTACGCCGCCGGTTGTCGTGCCGCCCGTGGTGCCGCCGGTTGTCGGAGGAGGGGTAGTGCCACTGGGGATTGTCAATACAGTGCCGGGATAGATCAAGTTGGGGTTGGTGATGCCGTTAGCAGAAGCAATCGCCTGCACCGTCGAGCCAAAACGCCGCGCGATGTTGCCAAGCGTATCGCCACGCTGCACGGTGTAGGTTGTGGTCGTACCACCGCCTGTCGTGCCACCTGTTGTCGTGCCACCTGTTGTCGTGCCACCTGTTGTACCGCCGGTGGTCGTCGTGCTGCCCGCCCCAGGAATAACGAGCTGCTGCCCTGCAAAAATCAGGTTCGTGTTCGTAATTGCGGGATTTGCTGCTTGTATTGCCTGGATCGTCACCCCGCAGCGCAGCGAGATGCGGAACAAATTTTCACCTGCTGAGACGGTATAAGGACTGGGACATGTGCTGGTTTGTGCCATCACGACTGTTGCGCTGAAGCCGATTGTTAATACCAGCGCGCACAGCAAGAGCATGAGCCGTCGCATAAAACAACTCCTTGTGAATGTAAGCCCGTTGTTGGTTTGAATAGTTTAACATGGGTCAGGAATTACGCCCAATATTTCCTCAACAGCGCAGGGCTATTGCATCAAAATCGCGAATTGGGTCAAGGAAGGTCAGAAACGTCATTGTAGCGGCGAACCTGTGTGTTCTCAGGCATCAAAATAACGCTTAATGGTTTCTCGCAGCGGGTTCAAAACCCGCCGCTAGACAAAATCTGGAAACCTCTCAAGAGGTTGGTGAACCCACATGCAGCGCCAGAACAACCCTTTTAAGGGTTTCCAAACCACCCTTAGCCAGAGGTTCAAAACCTCTGGCGCTGGCAACCGAAGCGTTAAGGCTTATCTTGATGCTTGAGAACCTGTGTGTTCGCCCTTTGTTTTTGTGAAAGTTAGGCGTTTCTATACGCGCAACTTGTCAAATTTCGCTATATGATGGTTAAATCTAGTTTATGATGAACCAGACTCGATATAACATTCTTCGGGAATAACACGATGGCGATTAAAGTGGCTTGGGACACAGCGGACGAAAAAACAGTGCGCTTCGATTTTGAAGGCAAATGGAATTTTCTGGATTTCGACTACGCCGTCAACGAAGCCATTGTCCTGATGAAGCGCGTCAGCCATCCCGTTCATTGGCTGATAAACCTCGAAGCAGGTGGACCCTTAGCGACTGGCGCTGTCCTCGACCCCCGCGAACTGCGCGAACCCCTGCCAGAACATCATGGTTGGATCAGCTTCGCCGGAAACGATACTTTCGCGCGCGGTATTGCCTCGATTCTCAGCCGCGTGTATCCGGTGTTAGGTGAGGAATTTATCTTCGCGGGGGATGTGCCGCACGCCCGCGCCGAACTCGCCAACGTTCCTGTACGCGAAAAAGCTGTTTGACTTGTTCATGAAATCTGACCACTACAGGACTTACGCAGTTGAACCGCGATTTGTGCTTGAACAAGGGGTTTAAACCCCTTGTTCGTGAACCCAACTGCG
>CALMZT010001164.1 GCA_937870805.1 uncultured Chloroflexota bacterium | reverse complement strand
ACCTGTTCGTCACCAACGCCCGCCGGCTGCAGCAGGGCATCACCGCCGGTACGGCGGCTTCCACGTCGGGCAGACCGATACGATTTTTCTGCCACCTGTTGGCTCATGCGTAGAGATGGGTGACATCATCGCAGCGATAGGCGACCCTTCGCGCAGTAGACCTCATTTGCACTACGAAATCCGCACCTTTTTGCCCAACGATGGCGGACCCGGCTACGTTTTGGATAACCCGCTGCTGGACGGCTGGCTGCATCCCTTCGATTTCACGATGCTGTGGCAAACGCGCCTGCTTCCGGGTTTTATCAGTTCAGCATCGTTCCTGAGTGCGCCGTCACTGCCGCCTGTCAGCCTAGATGGCGGCGGTTACGTGATTGCCAGCGCCGATGTCGTGGAAGGCGTCACGACTGATGGCACACCTGTGTGGCGTGTACAAGGCGATGGTGTGATTACGGGACTGGCAGCGCTGTCCGGTGATCGTGTCGTGGCACGTACTCGCAACGGCTTGGTCATGGTGCTGCAAAATGGCAGCTATCAGGCGCTGTGGGTCGTGCAGGGTCCTGAAGAACCATTCATCACCGTTCCTGGCACAGAAACCCTGCTTTTTATCACCACTGAAGGTCTAGCGGCATATGATGCCAATGGTACAGCGTTGTGGACGGCACAAGCGCCAATCGTGGGACGTGTGAGCTATTTCAATGCCAGCAGCACGCAGGTTATGCTGGGCACACGCGGCGATACACGCCAGCTAGGGAGCATCTTTGATGTGGCGAACGGCACGCTCATTGACAGCTTCGATGTAGCAACCTCGCTCACAGCGGCACCTGCTCCTGATGGCTCATGGTACGTTTTAGATGGCGCACAGTTGAGCCGCTACGCCAATGGCGAATTGAGTGTGTTAAGCAGCATCGGACAGCTTAGCGGGCGCACCGCACGCATGGCAGCAGATACGCGCGGCGTCTACATCTACACCGCCGACGCCAGCAATACCCTCATGGCGCTCAATACACAGGGCGAAATCCTCTGGCGCACGACCTACCCTTACGAAGGCGCAGCCACCCTTGCGCCACTCATTGCCGCTGATCGAGACTGCTTGCTCTACACGCTGGATGCGAACGGTATGCTGAATGCCTTCGATGTCAGCGACGGCACGCTGCTGCGCCAAACCCAATTGTACGCGGGCGGCACGCTCACAGGCAGTCCACGCGCGCGCCTGCTCAACGTTGATGGCAGCGGATACGTGGAAATGGCAGGCGGGTTTTTGTCGGTCATTACGATGGACGGGCGCACAATGGTCGGCGGCAGCCCCTGTCTCGCGGGCTGACGATTGTGTTTGCATTATTGCTCATTATTCCTAACAACAATTCTTGATTTTCTCATGATAGAATTCTCTTTGTAAGATAATTTGCAATGTACTGCGGAGAAAGGGGGATTGGTTTTTAGACGCTAAAGACCTTACATCTCTGTAGTAAAACCCTTCACGAGGAGAGCTTAGATGCTAAATAAATTGATGAGATGGCGTGTCCTGTTCGTGCTGATCTGCGTGCTGGCGTTGGGTGTAGTTGTCCCGATGGCAGGCGCACAGACGAGCGGACGGTTGCTGGTGTGGCTGGCGAACGGCTTAGACCCCGCGCAAGTAGACCCTAACGCACCGGGACAATTGGTGTGGATGAATGCTGACGGCAGCACTGAGACGGTCATGGATTTGCCCGTCCCGACAGCGCGCGTACTGCCCTGCGGTGACACGCCTACGTCACCCGGCGGCAATCTGTTCCTGTTTTACGCAGGCTTGGAAGAAGGTTCGTTGTATGCCATGCGCGGCAGCGAAGCCCCACAGATGTTAGACACTGTACGCGCCTATGTCTGTCTTGGCAACAATACGCTGCGCTTTTCACCCGATGGCGCGCGTTTGGCATATATCGACTTTGACGCGCCAACCGAGAGCGACGAGTTTGCAGAAGGCACATTGCGCATCCTCGATACTGCTGCTTTGGCGCAGGCAACACTGCGTGACAGCGATGTCCAAAATACCGTCGCTTTTGATCTAAACAACGATAGAGCCGCCTTTATCCGCTTTTTCACTAACAACGACGGCGAAGCGACAGAAGCAAGCGTCAACATCTGGGATGGTGCTAGCGTCATGGAAGTTACGACACTGCGCCCCGAATCGGAAAACAACTGCCGTTTCACCAGCGCGAGTATCATCATTCTGCCGGACGGGCGTTTGCTGTCAATCATGGGACATCGCTGTCGTTCGGGGAGCGATACAGGCACGTACTGGAAATTCTTTGTCATTGATCCGGCGACGCGCACCACAGAAGAAACGCTCAGCGAAGCGCAGCCGGGACAGTTCTCTCCATTAGCACGCACTAACAATATCTATCTGTCACCGGACGGCGCGCGCGCTTATTTCACGATTCCCGATGCCGTGACGCTAAATACGGTTTCCATGCGTCAGGTGAACCTCGGCGATATGTCGATAAGCGAACTGCTCCCACGCAGCATCGTCATGCCGCGTGACACAACGCGCCCCTACGAATGGACAGACAGCGCTTTCCCGACGCAATCACGTGATGGACGCTGGCTAGCGCTGACCGTCAGCACGCCGGACGGTGATTCATATGTAGAAATTATTGATTTCAACACCGCCAGCGCGCCGCCGTATGAGTTGTCTGCTGGGGATCGAGGCGCAACCGTCGGGATGCTGGCTTTCACAGCAGATAATCGGCGTTTGTTGTATGTCGTGGGCGGCAGCGGCGGCGCAGACAATTCGCTGTTTGCCTTTGATCTGGAAGGGGGCAGCGAGTTCCGTGTCAGTCGTGGGCGCTTTGGCGATGGCGTCGTATCGCCTGATGGGTCACAGGTCGCCATCATGGAATGGCAGACGGTAGACGATCCACAAGAGCCGCCGTATCTTACCCTGGCGTTGATTGACGTGAACAACAGCGCTTATACACCGATCTTTGTCGGCGCGGATGTGGTGGAAGGGCGTGTCACCAATGCACGCTTCGCTTATCCGCTGGTGTGGCGTCCCTGAGAGTTGATCTATCAAGGGGCGAGATCATCTCGCCCTTTAGACTTCTACTTGTATTTCCTCTTAGTTATATATTTTCAATACCCCCCATAACGCCCATTACAAAACCCCCCACTAAGCCCATCAACTACGTACTGCCGTGTTATATGCTGTGTAATATTCCAAGAGGGCATAATACCCTTACTTTGCATTCTGTGCCCTGTGGCACGCCATAACTAAAAAAGGATATACCGTGAAAGAGCAACAACCCGGAAAAACGCCAAGTACGACGACGATCATCATTGGGGTGATCGTGGTGATCGCCGTTCTATTTATCGGCAGCCGCTTATGGAGTGGTGCGACTAACTCAGCAAATGATGTATCACCGACAAGCCAGCCCGACGATAGTGAGCAGGTTCAACAAGATAACAGCGACGAAAACCTGAACTTGGGAAGCGTCGTAGTCGCCGAAAATGTTGATCGTGATGGCTGTGCCGTGAACATCACGGAAAGTTTCGGTCAAAACGACATCATTTATGCAGTGCTGCAAGACAGCGCGATGCCCGAAGGAACTACCGTCTTCGCCCGTCTCTATCGCGATAACGTAGCGGTGGAAGATAGCGATGAATCCACAGCTTCGGAAGACTACACCAATGTCTGCGTCAACTACGCTTTCGAGTCGGCTAATGGATGGGAATCCGGCGACTACGAAGTGGAATTCTTTGTCAATGGCAACACCTATCAGTCCGCGTCATTTACCGTTCGCTAGGAGTCAATTATGAATCTCGACTTAGGAACCATATGTTTGTTAGCTATCATCGTCATTGCGGTGATGCTGCTCATACCGCGCTTGATGGGCGGCGGCGGGCGGCGTGTCGATTACAGCCAGCGCGGCGATGAATCCCCACGTGTCGATGACCCGAATATTACTAGTAGAGGTGGTTTCGGGGGACAAGCAGACAGTTATTCAGCGCGCGGTGATGAGAGTCCGCGCTATGATGATCAGAACGTTGAAAGTCGCGGCGGGTTCGGCAGGGATCGCCCCAATGAACCGCTTGATCGGGAACAGCGTAATCGCGGTTTTTCAGGCTTTAGCGGGGCTTCCGGCGGTGATCCCAAGGATCGCCCGGTGAAGGGCAGTGGTGGTTTCTTCGGACGACTGGGCGGTGGAAGCGGCGGACGTCGTAATAACCCTAACGTTCAAAGTCGCGGCGGTTTTGGGCGCGACAAAGACAAGTAGTAAGCTAGCTATGACGTTACTGAAAGCCCTGTGGAGCAGTTCGCGGGGCTTTTTTGTTTTACGTTTGCACATTTTTTACCCAATTCATACAGATTTGTGCTAAAACTATGCGGCAAAACAAAATTATGCGCTGATGTTACGCAGGTTCCGCTCAAACAAGGGGTTTATGCAGTCTTACTTTTAGAGACGGCGTAAAAGAAGGGGGTCTGTAGGGGCGCACCTGCGTGTGCGCCCGATGGTGGGCAGACACATTGGTCTGCCCCTACCATTCCCCATACGCCGTGTTAAATAGTTAAAGAGTATAATCCCCTTGTTCACAGGTTCAGGGTACGTAACATCGTCAGTTATGAGCTTGGGGGTAATCGCTATGGCAGAACAATTTCAATTTCAAGCGGAGATTCAACAGCTTCTCAATATCCTCGTTCACTCCCTTTACACAGACCGTGAAATCTTTTTGCGTGAACTGATTTCTAATGCGTCCGACGCGCTCAACCGCGTGCAGTTCGAGGCGCTCACTAATCATGACATTCTGGATTCTGGCGCAGAACTGTACATCGAAATCAAGCCCGACGAAGCCAACAACACACTGACGATCAGCGATACGGGTATTGGCATGACGCACGACGAATTGGTGAACAATCTTGGCGTGATCGCCCGCAGCGGCGCCAAAGCCTTTATCGAAGCGCTGAAGGACAAGCAGAATGCGCCGATTCAGGATGTGATTGGGCAGTTCGGCGTGGGTTTCTACTCGGCGTTCATGGTTGCCGATAAAATCCGCGTTGTGTCACGGTCATATAAACCCGATGAACAAGCCTATGCATGGGAATCTGATGGTGGCAATACCTACACTATCGAACCTACCGAACGTGAAACGCGCGGTACAGATGTAATTCTGTATCTGAAGGAAG
>CALMZT010001163.1 GCA_937870805.1 uncultured Chloroflexota bacterium | reverse complement strand
TGATGAACCTGCACCACAATGGACGAGACGTTATCATCGCTGTCACGTTCCATTGCGAGATCAATCAGCGTTTGGTTGAGCTGGTCGAGGTGGCGAAAGTCACGCGCAAAGTGGGCAAACTCGTCATCTTCAATGACAGACCACACACCATCGCTGCACAGAATTAAAACATCGTCGTCCTCTATCGTGAAGCGCTGTATGTCCGGCTGTACAAAAAGCTGAATACCGATGCACTTGTTCAGCATCGAACGCTGCTCGTGCGTGCGTATTTTGTCGGGAGAAAGCACCTTCATGTTTACCAGATCGCCCACCACAGTATGATCGCGGGTCAAACACGCTGCCTTTCCATTGCGAATCAGGTACACGCGACTGTCACCGATATGGGCGATATGCAGTTGGTTGCCGATGATGTTGACCGCGCTGAGTGTTGTGCCCATCCGCACAGCGCCTAAACGGTGAGCTGCCTGGCAAACCGCTGTGTTGGCAAGCTGCGCCGCCTGCCTGAGGTTGTTGGGAGACTTCGTTGGCTGCCCCGCGAAAAAACTATTGAAGAAGGTATCTAACGCAAGGGTGCTGGCGACACCGCCATGTGAATAGCCGCCCATGCCATCGGCAATCGCGTACAGGTATCCATGACTGACGAACGTATCGTTAAGCTCATGAATGCGAATGGCGTCCTGATTTTCTTCCCTGTATTTCCCGATATGGCTGTATCCATGAGATGCGATTGCTGGCATATCAGACATCGACCTGCACCCCTATAACGCACTAAGAGAGGCTCAAGCGCTGCCTCTCTCTATACAACTTTACCGCTTTTTGTCTGATACCTTGAAGATATAGACTAACTCCTTGTCGTTCCCACAGCAGGGATAATTGCCTTTCCCTTCTGGCGGCTGGACACGACAAAGTAAACCAGGCTGATAAACAACCAGAACGCTGAGATACCCAATGCTAAGTACGTTGCCTGCGCTGTTGTGCCGCCGGAAGCAATGCCGATGACGAATATCGCAAGCAGCATGATGACATTGACAATCAAGCCTAACACAGGAATGATGCCGTGCTTGAGCAAGCTAAATTCAGGACGACCCTGGAACGCCACAACCGTAATACCGCAGATTAATCCGTAGAGTATGAATGTGCCCAGGTTTGATGCCAATGTCACGCCTGTGAGTGTCACTGCGCCGCCGATGACGCCGATGGAGCCAATCAGAGCAGAGACAATCACCATAATCACGACACCCATGTACGGCGTCGCATATTTGCCGTGCAGCAAGCCCATGATTTCGGGCATTTCTTCATCCTGTGCCATTGCAAAACTGATACGGACAGCCGTATTCATCGCTGCAAGTGTAGTACCCAAAATTGCAATCGCTACACTGATCGCAAGCACCATCATTAAGGCGAAACCATTTCCGCCTAACATGCTGTTGCCGATGACAATAGCCATGTCTCCAATGAGCGCACCAGACACACCTGCTGCTGTGATACCATTAC
>CALMZT010001162.1 GCA_937870805.1 uncultured Chloroflexota bacterium | reverse complement strand
TGTGCATCCTCGCCGTAGGGGTTATCGAGCAATTCGTCGCCACCCACGCGGAACTCGATATTGAAATCACCCGTCGAGGCGTCGTTATAAGCAGAAACCTCCGCAATATAAGTGTCGGTATCCTCTGCCGTATAGATGATGCGCGAGTTGCGGTCAAAGTATTCACCGCGATCATCGTTTTCTGCCACGACATCGCCGTTGGAGTCCAGCAGCACCAGTACGGGATCAAGATCGCCGTCGGTGGTGTCGACGTTGATAACGACAGTCTGTCCTTCTTCAAGCGCAATCTCAAATTCGGCAATGGGTTCGTCTTCGGTGATCGAGCCTTCGTCTTGAGTCACTACCTGCTGGGCGTGAGCCAGTGTCGCGCCGAGCAGCAGCATAAGCACGATAAGCGCTATGTTTCGATAGCGTGACATAAATTTCTACTCCTGCAAAATGTTTAAACACCGAATTAATCTTAGCGCGGTTTGCTCAATCGCGTGTAAAAATCTCGTAGAAACTTAACGCTTGTGCCCTCTAGCTTTGCAGCATGTTGGGATAGGTGAAGTGACCCAGCACGAGATGGCACACTTCGCCTACATGACAATCAGGCATTTACCTCATCAGTTGCGCGTTGAAATCAAGTAGGATGACAGCATATTCACACCTATATGTCATGGAGAGGGATAAAATGGAATACTTAAGCAATCACCTCAAGGAAAAAGCGCACCCCGATCAGCCTCTCAGCCAATTGACCATCGAAATCGATGAGACTCACATGTTTCTGATGAATGATGAACTTGGGGAACAGCTTTGCCCGCCGATGCTGCTGACGATGCTCGGTTCACTGTGCTGCAAAGCGGAAGTTGTGATGCTGCGCGTGCGCCAAGCGCTCCACCAGTAATTTGTTTCATTCTGCTGATTTGCTGATCGCCCGCCGCGCGTAGACGAGGCAGGCTTGGATGTCTTCGGGTTCGAGCCAAGAACACAACGCCATAATATCTTTTTGAGTGTACCCTTCTTCAAAAAGTTTTAAAATCTGATCAACGCTACTGGCTATATCATAATTGGCGGGAGATACTTCACCTTGAATGTAGGTACGAGTGATAGGGTCATATTTTTTGAATATACCCGCCACATTTTCACGCTGACTCACCTTAATACGATCTAACAGCTTTTCGGCTTTCGACTGCTCATAATCCTTGACTCTTGTCAAAAATTCACCTTGTCCAGCTAGGATTTTTATTTGCCCATCGGGGATATCTATCAAATAGAGGTATGTATGGTCAGCGATGTCCTCAACGAGTTCTTTATCCTTAACTATCTTCGCCAATAAAGCGACGCACTGCGATTGTGGTGCGGTTGTAAAATTTGCACCGCTCCAGCTTGGCGTTCCTTCAAAATACATTACACCAGCAAGAAATAGATAAGAGACCTTATCCAAGTCTCCATATCGTAGACTAATCCTCATTTCAGAGTGTCCAACATGATAATTCACAACTTGGCAGTAGTAAGTGTGTGGATTTTCAATTCCAAACACGTTCTTTGTACCATGTTCAATACGTTGATACTCACTCATCATTCCACTTCAAATAAGCTCAGCAGCTTGAGTGC
>CALMZT010001161.1 GCA_937870805.1 uncultured Chloroflexota bacterium | reverse complement strand
TGCTCATCGCCGCCGCCGTTCCCATTGCAACTGCACGACGAAGATGAGAAACCACGCGACAACTGCTAGGATGCTGAAAATCAGCGGGAAATAACAGTTATAATTAAGCACGACTATTGCGTCAACAATGAAGTTTAATGGGGACTCTATAGACTGTCCCTCAGCACTGAAAGTCAAAGCAGAAGCACCAATCGAAATAACTTGCGTTTCGTCTAGAGGGATTTCAATCTCATGCCACTCATTAGCAGAATAAGCTTGTTTTGTGCCTGGTAAGGAGAACCAAGGCAATCCATCAGTATTAACCCCTAACCTTATTAATGCGCCTTCAGCCGCTTCTCCAAACCATCTGATAATCACACCTGTACCTCTAGCTGTGAATTCTACTGATGTTGTCTCAACTGCCTGTCCAAACTGCGCGTCCTCAACCTCAACTACTTGCGCGTCACCTAAAAGTGTCACGCGCCAATCCTCTGCCTGATAGACACCGGGATACAAGACAGGCTGTTGATTCTGGATGTACTCCTGCATCGAATAATAAATCGGCAGCGGCGTGAACGTCGGGTGTTCGGGGCTGTAGTCCGGCTCGACCATGCGGAAATAATACTGCGGCATGGTGCGCCAGCTATCATCGGGGCGCGTGAAGAACCAGTAGAAAATCACGCCGACCCAATTCCATTCCTGCTGCGCGCGTTCGTAGCCAAGCGGCATGTAGCGCGCGGCTTGCTCTGGGGTCACTTGCCCGAAATTCAATGGATTGACGATTTCGGGGTCATCGGGCACGGGATTCCACGCTGCCTCGCTAATCCATATCGGCTTATTGGCATCGCCATTGGCAACCATGATGTCACGGATGTAGAGGTTGCGCGCAAAGGTGATGGTCGTCGGGCGCATCCGCCGATCTGTGGGTCCGCTGTTCAGCCCATAGCCATTGACGCTCATCACGTCGAAGCAGCGTGCCGCGCCCGCGTCGTACATACGCTGCAAAAAGATGAAGTCGTTGAGGTCGCGCCCCGTGAGCGAGATGGTGGGTGCCATCGCGGCGCTGATGACGACGATGCTGGGGTCAACGGCTTTCAGCGCATCATAAGTGCGGCACAGCAGTTCGGTGTAGGCTTCAGGGTTTACGGCTTGTTCGCCCCATTCAGGATAGATATTCGGCTCGTTCCATATCTGGTAGAAGCGCAGCCGCCCCTGATAGCGCGTAGCAACGGCGACGGCGAAATTTACATAATCCTGAATATCATCGGGCGGCGCGAATGAACCCATGTCAGGGTCGGCATGTGACCACGCAGGCGGCGTATCCAGACGCACCTGTATTGTTAGCCCATATTCCTCTGCCAGCGCCACGATTTCATCATACTTTGCCCATGCGTCAATAGTATCGGGCTGTCCGTCGCCGTCGTGGTCGTTGCGGCTGTCGGTGAACTGCCCGCGCCCGTCAACTTCGATGTCTTCCCAGGTGAACTGCTGGCGAAGCCACGTAAAACCTGCCGCCGCGATCATACGCACCTGTTCTTCACGCTTGGCGGATCCCGCTTCTAGCTGCAAAAAGGCGTTAACACCGTAGGGGTTAAAGCTGCTGTATTGAATAGGCGTAAGCGGAGCG
>CALMZT010001160.1 GCA_937870805.1 uncultured Chloroflexota bacterium | reverse complement strand
CGAACACGCCGCCGAACGCATCGCCGCGGTACACGGACGCGGGCGCCTCGCCGGGGTTGGTGATGGAGGCGAACGGCGCGTTCATCGCCAAGACCTACGAAGAGCAATTCGATCATGTCTTCAATTTTGAACTTGCCAGCGGACTCATGAACAGCGTCAACGGCGAATCGAACACCGGCATCAACAGCGCCTGGAACTTCACATTGAAAGACATCCGTGACGGCGATTACGCTACGTTCCTGACCAATCACGATCAGAACCGCGTCGTGAGCATATTGAACGGGAATGAACAGAAGGCCAAACTAGCGGCTGTGATGTTGCTGACTGCTCCAGGAACGCCATATATTTACTATGGCGAAGAGCTCGGCATGCAAGGCCGGAAACCCGATGAAGATATTCGCCTGCCCATGCAGTGGAGTGCGGAGGCGAACGCCGGCTTTAGCACAGATACACCCTGGCGCGCGCCAGATCCCACGTATGTGGATGTCAATGCTGCCAAACAGGATGCCAACCCGGATTCGCTCCTGAATCTCTATCGAACATTAATCCGACTGCGCCGGGATCATGCCGTATTGAGGACCGGTCAACTCACCGTGCTGGAAACAGGCAATTCAGGCGTGTATGCAATCCTGCGCAGCGATAAGAGCGCGACCATCCTGGTCCTGGTCAACTTGAAAGGGACGCCGATCTCTGCGTATTCGTTGAGTTTGAAGGAAGGCATATTCACGGATACCACGGTTACACCGATTTCTCTGCTGGACACGACCAGCGCTGCCCCACTGACGATCACCAATGGCATCTTTACTGAATACAAGCCTGTCCCTGAACTGCCCGCTTATCAGGCGTATCTCTTTCAGGTGCGTTAGCTGATCCCGTTGTGGAGTGCAGTAGCTTGCTGCTGCAATTTCGGACGGCGAACCGTCCGACTCCAAAGTTAATTTCTGGTGTAAAAATGCTGCCTGCGCCGTCCCCAGCGCAGGTGGTACTCTATAATCGCCGCTGCCCTCATCAGGGTGCTGCGCAATGGACGGCGGCGTGAGCGAGGTCTCCAGCAATCTACTCTACCCTCTTAAAGAAAAAGAGGAACAGAGTATAGACGATTGTGATCACAAGCCCGAGCACTGAAATCACGATGCCTGCCAGGGCGGTTTTGGTGTTCTCGGTTTTCTGACTGACCACACCGCACACAATGCCTAGAATACTGGCAAGCCCGCCACATACTGGAATGATCGCCAGGCAAAGGCTCAGCAATCCAAACGACGCGGAAGCCAGGGATAATAACCGCGCTGTTCGTAGTTCAGGGTCAAGGCTGTTGGGGTCAACTTCCATGAGTGTTCCTTTTTATGTTTAGAAGATTATACTCGCTGGGATATTTACCCCACACGATACGTCTTGGGTTTTATAATCAGTATACTTTCTGAAATAAAGTGACTGTCACCTGTTATTGCGCTGCACAAGGGAGTTAGCCTGTGAATCACTCAAGATCTATTTCCCTGCTTATCAAAATTGTGAC
>CALMZT010001159.1 GCA_937870805.1 uncultured Chloroflexota bacterium | reverse complement strand
ACTGCCGTCATGCATCGCTCTTGAACGATGCGGAAATGCAGTACGTGCGCAGCCTCAATACACCGCTGGCACATTTCACACTCGATTCCAATATGGTTGCCCTACAAGCTGCCTTCGAGCAAAGCGGTGAATCAGGTTTGGCGCTGCCCGATCCGGTGGCCATGGCGGTAGCGCTTGACCCAACCATCGCCACGCGGATGACAGAATGTTATGTGGAAGTGGAGACGCACAGCGAACTCACACGCGGCATGACAGTCGTCGATCAACTTGGCGTATCGAAGAATGAGCGGAATGCTACCCTATGGGCACAGGCGCATTCTGTCCCACCGATCAAAGTCTGCTGGCAAATCAACGTCGCGCGCTGGAAAGAGGCGCTGTACAGCGTGCTCAGATAACGCAGCACTTTATTGACATCACTATTCACTGACCACTGAAAACTATCTCAGTAGTTCATTTTTTGCTATACTATCAGCACATTTGTTCATTATCTTGTGAGATTGTATTATGCCAAAAACACGCAGCAGCTTTGTGTGCCAAAACTGCGGCTATCGCGCCCCCAAAGGCTTCGGACGCTGCCCCAACTGTGGGCAGTTCAACTCGATGGTCGAGGAAATCCAGGAAGTTGCCAAGCCCGCTAAACAAAACCGCCAGCCCACGGGCACACTACGCAGCACCCCTCAGCGGCTTGGCGAAGTCAGCATGGACATTGGCGAACGACTTTATGTGCCGATGGAAGAGTTTAACCGTGTGCTCGGTGGTGGCATCGTCCCCGGCAGCATCGTCCTTTTAGGCGGTGAACCCGGCATCGGTAAAACGACGCTGTTGAGTCAGGTTTCAGGTGTCATCGCCAATGAGGTCGGCATCGTATTATATGTCTCCGGCGAGGAATCGGCGGCGCAGATCAAGATGCGTGCGGATCGCCTCAGCATTGAGGCACAAGACCTCTTCTTGCTCACTGAAACTAATCTTGCACAGATCATAGAGCAGGTCAATAGGGTGAATCCAACAGTGCTGATTGTAGACTCGATACAGACGATGTACGCCGAAGACCTCGAATCGTCGCCGGGCAATGTGAGCCAGGTACGAGAGTGCGCTGGACGCCTGCAAAGCCTCGCCAAGTCCAGCGGCATCTGTGTGTTTCTTGTGGGGCACGTCACTAAAGAGGGCAGCATCGCCGGACCGAAAGTATTGGAGCACATCGTGGATACCGTGCTGTATCTGGAGGGCGACCCTTTTCAAGCCTTCCGTTTGCTGCGCAGCGTGAAAAACCGCTTCGGCGCGACCAGTGAAGTCGGGGTGTTCGAGATGTCGGGCGCGGGCATGGTGGAAGTGCCGAATCCGTCAGAGGCATTTCTAGCGGAGCGTGTGGTGAATGCGCCCGGCTCAGCTATTGCCGTGACGATGGAAGGCACACGCCCGCTGCTGGTAGAACTGCAAGCGCTCACCAGCCCGACAGCGTTTGGCAATCCGCGCCGCACCCCCAACGGCGTCGATATGAACCGCCTGCTGCTGGTCAGTGCCGTGTTGAGCAAGCGCGTTGGCTTGCGCCTGCATGAACAGGACATTTTCGTCAACGTCGTCGGCGGCATGAAGATTGACGAACCTGCGTCCGACCTGGCGATGGCAGTGGCAATGGCATCGAGCTATTACGACAAAGCGATTGCGGCGGATTTGGCGTTCATCGGTGAAGTGGGCTTAAGTGGCGAACTGCGCGCGGTGGGGCAGCTTTCCGCGCGCCTGCATGAAGCAGCAAAACTGGGCTTCAAACGTGCGATTGTACCGAAGATGCGGCGCAAGGTGGATGATGTGCCTAATGGTTTGAAGCTGATTGACGTGCGTAATATCGCGGAGGCGTTGGCTGTCGCTGTGCCAAGGGAATAGGCGAGTGAGTTAATGAAAGAGGTTACTTCTCCCCTTCTGCCACTTCCATCAACAGCGTGTAACCTCTCTCCTGCGTGTCCGCCATTAAGAAGCGTGGGGTCTTGATGACAAACCGAATCGCGCGTTCAAAAGCGCCAAAAAAAATTCGGAGTTCTAAACGCATCCCGATCATGACTGTCGCGCCTGTGCGTGGATGCTGGCGTTGTGCCAATAAATTACGGGCGTAGCTGATAATATTCGGCGGGATGCCTTCGCAGCGCTGCCAATCCAGCATCATGTGAACAGGATAATCGACTGAATTGAGCATCTCATGATGAAGATCAGTTAATTTATCGAGGTCTTCAACGGTTAATTTTCCGGTGAACTCGTAGCAGATTACCGTTTTGTCGTCGTTATACCAACGACCTGCGAAGGGCATAGTTTATCCTGTGCTTAAACAATTCATAAACATTACTATAAGCCCAATTGATCGGACTCATGCGTGAGCCTGTTGTGAAAATATTCCTAAACTGCCTCCAAAACATTTGTGTTATGCCGCCATGAACTGCCGTAGAATTCAAGAAGCGTTTTAAGATACAGGCTAGTTTGTTCATGACTTCTCTACAGCAGACGCAGACTCTACCACGAGACTCGTTTTTCATCCGTGTATGGCATGACCCGGCGCTGCGGCTGGCGCTCATGATTTTTCTGGTGATGCGTGTGCTCACGGCAGTGACAGCCTATGCGACAACCAGCATTTATCCGCGACCTTATCCGGTTTTTGATGACGGCGTGATCGAGTTACGCACAGAGACATTCACCACACAGGGCGCGCTGCGGGCATGGCTTGATCCCTGGTATCGCTATGATACCGGCTGGTATCTGTATATCGCGCATGAAGGCTACCCTCCGCAATCACCAGCCATCATTTTTGCGCCATTTTATCCGCTGTTGGTACGACTCGTCTCTGTGCTGACAGGTGGTGATTACTTAGTGGCGGCGCTGCTGGTGAGCAATATCGCCTGCATTATCGCGCTAGTTCTACTCTATAAGCTGGTAGAAAGCGAACTAGGCGGCAAACTGGCGGCGCTGGGCGGCATCGGCGGCATCCGCGCCGCGATGCTCGACCGTCC
>CALMZT010001158.1 GCA_937870805.1 uncultured Chloroflexota bacterium | reverse complement strand
CTCCTGCATGTAGTGTGAGGTCAAGAGCATGGTACGATCCGGGTGATCGCGCATCCAATCCTTGATGAAGGCACGCACATCACGCGCAGCAGTCACATCCAAACCCAACGTTGGCTCATCGAGGAAGACGACATTCGGGTCGCTGACGAAGCCGCGAATGAAGTTCATCTTCTGGCGCAAGCCTGTGGAAAGATCAGAGATCTTGGTACGCTTGCGGCTGGAAATGCCGACAATTTCCATCAGGGCGTCGATGCGCTGGCGGGCGGTGGCGTTATCCAAGCCATAGAAGCGGGCGAACATCCATAAGTTTTCTTCGACGGTCAGCAAGCCGTAGCCACTGGTTTCGCCGCCGCTGACCATGCTGATACGACGGCGGAGTTCGTTTACATCGGTGCTGACATCCAAGCCATCAACATAGGCTTTACCGCTGGTGGGGAGCAAAAGTGTACAGAAGATTTTGATGAGCGTGGTTTTGCCCGCGCCGTTGGGACCCAGCAAGCCGAACACTTCACCGCGCTCGACTTCAAGGTCAACACTTTCTAGCGCGACTAAAATTTTCTCGTCGCCTTTCTTTTTGGGTCCGCGCAGTTTGTAGATGCGACCCACACCTTTAGTTTCAATTGCTAAGGAGGTATTCAAGGGAATGTCTCACTCTCTTAAGAGGACAGGCTGAACGTGGGCGCTGCTACGCCTGGCGGAAACGATGAGTACAAAAGGTTTTAGGTAAAAATAGTTTCATCATCATGGCGCTTCCTTTCTGCTAGGTGGACGGTAAAGGAACATTTTAAGCCTCGATGAACCTTTGTGAGCCTCTATTGTAACTTGAAATTGTTTGAATAGAACAGGCAAGTTTAATACTTGAATTTTATTGTACGTTAAATTTTATTTTTACGCTACTACTTTTTGGCAAATTTGTTCTGATAGGGCGAAAGCAATGAGCAATGAGCAATGAGCCAAATGCAAGATTAACCGCCAAGACGCCAAGAGCGCCAAGGTAAGACAAAGAAAAGTTAAATCATTCTATTGAGTGATCACGTTTATGAAACCTTCCTGTCTCACTAAGTTCATCATTTGTGCTGTGCAGTGAAAATAGATGTTTTTCATGGTGCGGGTTTAGCAATGTGGCTGCCTAAGCCAAAGTATTTGCCACGATGGTAAAATAACGGCTGCACTTGTGGGTTGGCATGAATGGCGACACTCAAACCAACAAAAGCGGTGTACTCGCCAATCTCAAGGACTTCCTCAAGTATACACTCGACGTTCAAGAGGCAGCCGCTAATCATCGGTGGCTTGATCCTGGTGGCAGAATAGACGATACCAGCGAAGCACGTATCAGCCAGTTTATCAACGTCCCTGCCACTGACATCTCCTGCAAAATTCGCCAATGATGCCTGTGTGTCCGAGCAAAGATTGACACCAAATTCGCGCGTCGACGTAATATAAGCGTGAGTCAGGTTGTCTATATGTACGAGGCACATGACCTTTAGTGGTTCAAAAGAAACATTCATGGTCCACTCGCACGCCATAATATTGGCTTTACCCTCATCGTTACAAGATGTAAG
The DNA here is from genome assembly GCA_937870805.1 of uncultured Chloroflexota bacterium. Classification (GTDB taxonomy): domain Bacteria; phylum Chloroflexota; class Anaerolineae; order Aggregatilineales; family Phototrophicaceae; genus JACAER01. The sequence continues at coordinate 514 of CALMZT010001158.1, read as the reverse complement.
CAAGTTGACAGTAGTCGCGAAATACTGATAGATTTTCGGTTCGCTCATAGCTGTTCTCCAAGTTTACTGATGATTGTAGCGATAGAATGTGGTTAGGGTACTGGACTAGAGGACAGAGAATGCCCGTACACAAGTACAGGATTGAGCGTAGAGAGGGTTTGTGCTATCATTACACAGGAAGTAATCCGCGAGTGATGCAGTGTTTTTTGTTCAGCCACAACTGAAGCCCTGTCCATTTGCGGCAGGCTTTTTTATGTTCTAACGATCTAAGGTGAGGAATTCAATGTCGCAAACGTTTGAAACGCTCGGCTTGCGTGCAGAGTTAGTGCGTGCCGTAGCGGAATTGGGGTTTGAATCCCCGACACCCATTCAGGTCGGCGCTATTCCAGCGCTGCTTGAAGGGCGAGATATTATTGGGCAAGCACAGACCGGCACAGGCAAGACCGCAGCGTTCGCGCTGCCAATGCTGCAAAGCATGGATCCGGCAGTGCGCGGCGTTCAGGCAATCGTACTG
>CALMZT010001157.1 GCA_937870805.1 uncultured Chloroflexota bacterium | reverse complement strand
GAAGGCGCACCCGATCTAGCTGTCGAAGTGGCATCACCGGGACAGACTAATACGGTGCTGACCAGGAAAATTTCGGACTACCTCAACGCAGGTTCAGAAGAAGCATGGCTGCTGTTTCCCCGTCGTCGTGAAATCTATCAGTATCGCCACGACGCTGAAGTGCCTCGTACTTATAAAAGCGGCGAACTGATTGAAACGCCGCTGTTTCCCGGTTTGACCATCGCAGTGGATGACCTGTTCGCTACGGAATAGTCATCGTTTTAGACGACTATTTCGCTCAATTTTACTGAGAACGATCAACTCCCACTCATTTACAATTTTTATTTTGTTTTTATAACCACCCTATTGCTAAGCTTCAAAAGTGGAAGATAATGTGATTATCTCAACTAACGCGCGTTAGTCGTGCTGCAAAAAAAGCGATAAGGACTACCCTGTGATTCAAACAATCTGGCTTGACAAATACAACGGCGTCCGTTATTGGCAATTTGGCACACAATGGACGTGGGACAAGTTTTACAATCGTTTACAAGAGGATATTGATGAAATGGCGCTTTCTGACAAGCCCATTGATGTCATCCTTGACTTTAGTAAAACCCGCCAACTGCCTGAGCATTTTTTGACTCACATTCTGATTGGCTCTAAACGTGCTAATGAGAATGTCGAATCGATTGTTTTTCTGGGGAATCCAGTCGTCCATGCCCTGATGGACTCATTTCATCTGTTGAACCATGACTTCCTGAATCGCTATGGCTTTGCCGACAATCTTGAGCAAGCCATGCAAATCATCGCGCAGCATCACCCCTACAGTTTGAGCTAACCCGCCATCACCTTTGCTGCCAACTGATATAACTGCGCCATCTCCGGGCGCTGCTGTGCCATAAAACGCCGCACAACTTCCTCTAACGGCACAACATCGACGGCGATCACCTGTTCCGCGTCCAGCGGATTCAACGGCTGCGCGACCAACTGCACCTCACCCACGCACACAAAACGATAAAACTGTGGGTGCGGCAGATGCGCGCGGTACGGCTTCGCTGCCAGCGAACGGCAGTGCCACGCGCCCAACGGTTGAAAACTCAGCACACGCGCGCCCGCTTCTTCCAGCAGTTCACGGTGCAGCGCTTCGATGTATGTTTCATCGGCTTCCAGCGTGCCGCCGGGCATCGCCCACTCATCATTTGCCAATCGTAAAATAAGCCAACCGTCGCGGGTATAAGGAATCAAGTTCACGTTGCTGATCGGCGTCGGCGCGACATCATGCAGCGCGAACTGCGCATACATCGGTCCCCATTCCCAATACATCTCACGAAACAACGCTGGAAATTGAGTTTTCGCATCATTCATCATGGAATCCTATCGCATTCTCATTCTTATAGAACTGATGTTACGCAGATTCAGCTCGAACAAGGGGTTTAAACCCCTTGTTTGTTCACAGGTTCACGGTGCGTAACGTCAGTTATAGAAGTTATGTTGTTGAATTCAAATTCCCGCCGCCCTCGTAGGGGCGCACCATGTAAGCGAAGCGGCTGCGCCTGTCATCTGCTTAAGTTCTATCTTGATTGGCTCAATGTTTGGTATTCGCTGAATGCTGAAAGCTGTCTGCTGAAAGCTCTTCGTCCTGTCCCCTATTTGGGGGAAATTTGCGTCGATTTTACTTGACAGCAAGCTCTGTTCGAGTCTTTACTCACAGCGACCCCCCGAAAATGGGGTTACGCAAATTTTGCTTTCCGCATACCATGAAATGAATTCACCATCGTGAAGCCTTACAACATCATAGCCGGAGTATATCAGTCGCATGTAGTCCTATTCCTTCCTGTGAAGGGGATGTCACCATGTTAGATCTGCCAGATGCGCCTCATATCGTTTTCGTGATGGGTTTGCCCGCAGCAGGCAAATCGACGTGGATTAGCCATTATCTACCCGGCTTCCACTGGATCGACCCAGATCGCATCAAGGCGCTGCATCCCAGGTATGACCCGCACAAGCCCCATCTGGTGCATAGCTGGTCAAAAGCCATCGCCATGCGCATGTTTGACAACGCGCTGCATCGTCCACAGGGGAATTGGGTCATCGAAGGTACAGGCGCAAATGGCGACGAGATGGTCTACAACATCAAAACCGCCCACGCGGCAGGCTATGCAACCAGTCTCGTATATGTCAAATGCACGCTCATTAAGGCAATCATACGCAATACCTATCGTCCGCGCACCATTCCGACAGACATCATTCTGGACAAGTCTACCAAAATCGACAAGAGCTTTACGCTCGCCGCACTCTACGCTCATAACGTCATGGAGGTTGATAACAATGCCGATCACCGCGACCCACTGCACCTGATCCTCAAGTTCAAGACGTGAGTGAACCGTTGTCGGTGAACAGTTCACGCCGAACAGCTTGAGACTATTTTCCGTAGAGCACTTATGTATATCAGTCTCTAATGTAGCTTAAGAAATTACTCAAGCAACGCCTATTGAACCGGGAGTTTGTCCTTAGTCCCTTTAGTGGACTTGGTACTTCGGCAGCCGGACACTTTAGTGTCTGGCGGTCTTAGCGGAACAAATTCTTAAACTGCATGAGTGAATGTGGTACTTTGGTAGCTATCCAACTTTAGCCTATGGCGGCGCAAACCCAAAACCATTCGTGCTCCATCAATAACCGCTAGAGAGTATAAACTGCGTAAATTCTTGCTCATAGGTTGAACTGAGAACTGACAACGGTCTGCTGAAAACTCCTCCATAAGGACTAAATGCCTATAGGCAACAAACGACAAACATTTGTTAATGAATTGTAAAGACGTGTCAGAAAACGCGCACCACATTCGTTGATAAAGTGTATCATCAGAAATGAGAGCACTGACGGCTCCTGCGTCATTGGTCTTTCCTGTACCTTCGTGAACCTTAAGGATTGTTTCCAGGTCAACCGTACTACGGCTGAAGACCAATCTTTAGGATAGTGTATAATAGAAGCATAAATGTTCGTTGGGATGTGAGGATGACTGAACAAGAAGCAACCACCCAACTCAGCATCACTGAAGCATTGGGTATTCATGGCTGGGGACATTTAGATGCCGTGCTGCTGGCAGCACTGGCAACCGAAGCGCCCCTGCTGCTGATCGGTCCACATGGCACTGCGAAATCGCTGCTGATCGAACGTGTCGCCCACGCACTTGCCTTGTCGATGCGTCACTACAACGCATCATTACTGAACTACGATGATCTGGTGGGCATCCCCCTGCCAGATGACGGCGGTCAAAGCCTCCACTTTGTCACCACGCCGGGCGCAATCTGGGACGCGGAGTTCGTCTTCTTTGATGAAATTTCGCGCTGCCGCCCGGATTTACAGAACAAGATGTTCCCCATCATTCACGAGCGCCGCGTCGTTGGCGTCAACCTGACACGGCTGCGCCATCGTTGGGCAGCCATGAACCCGCCCGCGCCCGATGAACCCGATTTGAGCGCCAGCACCGATACGGCAACCTATTTCGGCTCAGAGCCGCTTGACCCGGCATTGTGTGACCGTTTCCCGTTCGTCGTCCCTGTGCCCGATTGGCGGCAGCTCGACAAACAGGACCGCCGCCGCATCATCTCCATGCACGGCATGAACGGTATCAATACCTTCAGCGCGGAAAACGGTTTCTCGCTCACTGAACTGGTCGAAGCGACTGCGCAGCGCATCCCACAGGTTGCCGAGCAGTACAACGACTGGCTGACAGATTATATCGTCTGCGTCATCGACCTGCTGGGCGAAGCCAAACTGCCACAAAGTCCACGCCGCGCCCACATGCTGACGCGCTCTGTCGTCGCGGTACACGCCGCGCGTCTGGTCATGGAAGGCGAAGATGCCGACTTTGAGCGCAGCACCGAAATCGCGCTGATGTTCGGCTTGCCGCAAAACGCGACGGATGTGCCGCCGAGTCAAGCCACGCTGATCGCCGCCCATCGTCAGGCGTGGGAAATCACCAGCCGTATCGAAGACGATGGCTGGCGGCAGGTGCTGGAAGAACGCGATGCAGTACGCCGTGTGCTGCTTGCCGAAGACTTGAAATTTAACGATGAAGACTTATCACGTCTGATTACGCAGGCGCTCGGCGCGCAGGAATCCGAAGCGCGCCGTATGGGCTTGGCGGCGGCGATGTTCCTTAGTTTCCGCACGCGCCGCAATCTCGCGCCGTCTGCGTGGGAGCCGCTGGCGCAGTTCACCGCGCGCATTTTCGAGCCGCGTCAGGCTGCCATGAATATCCAGAACAACAGCCAGGATATGAACCTGTGGAACGAAATCCGTCAATGGCTGTTCGAGCGCCATAACCGCGACACCGCGCAGGGCTGGCTGGAACGCAACTTTGTGCTGGCAGGCTTTCCTGATATGTGGCGGCGTTACATGTGGGGCGAAGCGCTGGAACAGTTCCGCGCCGATCTGCAAATGTTCGGCGTCGAAGACTTCACCTAGTACACCGACAAGGTTAATTTGACGGGTGAACAAGGGGCTTAAGCCCCTTGGTGGAAGTAGATAACCCTCCAACTTAAGGTTGTTGATGTATTAGGGATGAATAGTAGAGGAGCAGCAAATCGTTGAAT
>CALMZT010001156.1 GCA_937870805.1 uncultured Chloroflexota bacterium | reverse complement strand
TATATCAAGTGGTGAGCGTTCGACCCTAGCAAAGGCGTCTTTGTCAGAATAATCGAAGAACAAGCAACCGTAGTAGCTGTTGTGATTTGATCTCATCGCGGCCAGTCGAATTGCCCAAAGCTAATTGTTAATGAGAAAATAACTCTTTGGCCTGTTGGAAATCTCCATTCGATGGTTCCAAAGTTAACCTAGTTGAGTGCCAGAAGATTTCGACGCCAATTCGATTTTCCGGCCGCGCTGTTTCAGTGAAATTTTGAGGTTGTGGAGAGTTCTCAATGCCTTCAATTCAGGTAATCGACAGCGATGACAAACCTATTGAAAACGCGGAGGTATTTGTAAAGTGGCAAGGCGGGGGCATCTCGACGGTACGCACCAACAGCCTAGGCGTTGCCGATCTCAGGAGTTCGGGGGGAACCGTCGAAGAAATTCGCGTCAATGGTAAATCAGTATCCGGAAAAGTTCGCCTGGAGACCGACGCGTTCTACACGGTTAGAGGTAGTCGTTTCTAGTCACTGACTGCAGCGTAGAATCGTTCTTCTGCGACAACTTCACGGAAAGTGCCTCGTTGACAAATGCGACGAGCAGAGTACCCGCAGCTAGATGATACAATATTGCGTCCCAGACCAACTGCGGCGCAGAAATAAGTTGTCTTCTTCTAAAAGTAGCAAACGTATGTTGTGTTACCTGAGAGCAATTCCTCTCTCAAACCAGGTCGAATCACCTAAGCACTGCCAAATTAATAGACACAAGCGTTCTATAATGGTATTGTGTTACCTATAAATGCAGGAGCTTGGGGCTTGTCTTATGGACTTTGTTGAGCCGATTCGGGACCGCCGCAAAGTTGCCAATATCAAAAATATGATGCACGGACAGGGGCGCTTTCGGGACTTATTGCTAATCACGATTGGCGTCAACACCGCGCTGCGTGTGTCAGATCTTCTCCTGATACGAATTGGTCAGCTCGTCAGCGACGGTGGTGAAATCGCGGAGCCGTTCACTATCCGCGAAGAAAAGCGCGGCAAGCGCAACGTGATTTTTATCAACGACAGTATCCGCCATGCCCTGACCGTGTACTTAGCTGCCTACCCTACTATCGTCGCCGACCCCGACAATTTTGTTTCTTCAACACGCGAACGAACGACTACCGCAAGCCAATCACGCGCAAACAGGTATGGAAGATCGTCGCCGAGCTATGCCAGGATGTGGGATTGAAAGGCAATTACGGCACGCACACGCTGAGTAAGACGTGGGCATATCACGCTCGCCTCGGCGGCATGGAGCAGCACCTGATCATGGATAAGTTGAACCATAACAGCCTGGCAGCCGCCCGTCGGTATTTGGGCATCACAGATGATGAACTGGAAGAGAACGCACGACGCTTAAATTTCTAGGTCGTTAACGCTTTAGTTGACAGAATTGTGCGTAATTGTGGCAGTTGCTATGACGTCCAGTCGCTGTATGAAAAAAAGGAAAAATGAGATGCGATTAGCGAGAGCGCGGGTGCAAAAGTACAGGAGCATTCGTGATTCTGGCTGGTTTGATGTTGAACCGCGCAAGACCATCCTTGTGGGACCAAACGAAGCGGGGAAGACTGCCCTACTGCAAGCACTTCAACAGTTGAACCCTCCGGAAGGCGTTAGTAGGTTCGATGTCTTACGTGACTATCCGCGTTCTGAATATAACGACGTAACGACCAATACAGTTGATCCTGCCAGGATCATTGTAGTTGAAGCCGAGTTTGTCCTAGAGCCCGATGATCTTTCTCTTATACCTGAGGAGTATAGAAGTTGCCGCTACTATTTCGGTCGAAAATACGACAACTCCGCAATACATATCCTACTTGGTGGTCCACCGATAAACACTTACGCAGACCTAAAAAGAGATTTGATGCGACTTGGGGCACACGTCGATCGAGCCGCGGCAGCGTCCGCCACTAGTACCTCACCACTACGGTAATTGGGGATAAAGGCGACCGAGTTTGGTGCGTGCGTGCTGGATGTCAAATTGCCAGCAGATGGTCGCTTTGGCAGTGTTGCGCCGCTGGACAAAAGCGGACAACTCAGCCGTCAGAGTTGCCTGGTCAGGAATACGCCGCTTCAGGCACTGTCCTACCATCACCGAAAACTCAATTTCCGCCATATTCAGCCAAGAAGCATGTTTGGGCGTGTAGTGGAACTCCAACTTTTTCAACAAGCGTCGCGCTTCTTGGGGGGCAAACGCTTCATACAAGGAAGCGGGTGTGTGGGTGTTGAGGTTATCTAACACCACCCGTATCTTCTCCGCCTGCGGGAAATGGACGTCCACCAACTCGCGCATCACGTGAGCGAAGTCCTGTTTGGTGCGTCGTTGGGTCACTTTCACCTCGCGCCAGCCTGCCCACGGTTGAAGGAGCATAAAGGCATTGCACACGCCCTGTCGTTCATATTCGTAATCCACGCGCCTGGCACGTCCCGGCTTGCGCGGCAGCGGTTCGAGGATGTCGCTGACCAGTTGACATGGGCGTTCATCGAAACAAACCACTGGCTGCCACGGCTGGTAAGGTTCGGCATACAGGTCAAGCACGTCCTCCATACGCCAGACAAACGGCGCATCTACTTGCGGGATACACCACTGTTCTTTTTGCCACGGCTTGAGCTTGTTTTTTTCAACGTGCGTCGCACCGTTTCGTCACTGATGCCCTCAACCACCTTCAATTCGACCAGCCTATCGGCCAACAACTGCATCGTCCAGTCGGCACGCCCTTCCGGCGCATCGCTGCACGCCAGCGCGATGAGCAGACTTTCCTGCTTGCCATCCAGTTTAGGCTTGCTGCCTAAGCGCGGTAGATCCGTGAGCCGTTTTTCCGTCATCCAACGCTGCCGAGTACTGGCAATCGTCATAAGCGCACACCCGGTTAACGCGGCAATCTCTTTATCCTCTTTCCCCTCATCGCTCCACAGCAGAATTTGCGCCCGTTGGATGACACGGGCTGCGCCGTGTCCTGTTCGGCTCAGGCTTCGCAGTTCATCCCGTTCCGTTTCGCTCAATGTTACCGGATACTTCTGTGGACGACCCATGATTTGTCTCCCTGCCTTTAAAATCATGAGTATACCTAATCACTGTCGTGGTGAGGTACTAGCTTCGTGACACGTCCTGCAGTGTCACCGAGGACTGCGCGAGGCATTGATCGAGGGCAAGCGCCAACTGCCGCAGGTGAGGCTCGCGCCACATGCTGATGTGACCGCCTTCCACCGGGTAGACGTCTGTGCCCCCCGACGCCATTTGCGACCATCGCGCCTCCCGGTCGTCCACCGCCTCCGAGCGCGCGCTGAAATAAGTCAAACGCCCAGGGTATTCTTTCGCGGTATACCGGCGCGCGATCCGACGATTGTGACGCATCAACCGCATGGTCAGCGACCGCGAAAATGCTTCGCGCGTCCGCTTGCGGAGGTTATTCACAAGCACCTGCTCCGAAACCGCTCGCCGCCGCTTTCCCGACACGAAGCCAATGGGCAGCATTTGAAGGCACGTGTCCAGCAAGACCTGCCAATACCGCTTGCGTAGACGATTGACCGTTCCGAACGCCGTGTCGAACAGAATGAGGTGGTCAACCGGCTCGCCCGCCTGTCGGAGCTGCTGCGCCATCTCGTAGGCAACAATACCCCCGAACGAACGCCCACAGATGGAATACGGTCCCTCCGGTTGCAGGCGGCGCATTTCCCGAACATAGTCGGACGCCATCGCTTCGATGGACGGGTGAAACGGCACGCTTCCGTCGAGACCGGGCTGCTGAAAGGCGTACACCGGTTGATCGCTGTCCAGGTAGCGAGCGAGCGCGAAAAAGGTCAGCGCATAGCCGCCGACGCCGGGCACGCAGAACAGCGGGGCGCGCTCGCCACCCGATTTGATGGTGATTACAGGCGAGCCGGGTTGCAAGGGTTCCGTCGCCTCGATCAAGGCGGCGAGTCGGGCAACCGTGCCGTGCGTTTCGACCGCCGCCAGCGGAATCGACTTGCCCATCTCGCGTTCCACGGTCGCCAGCATTTGCGCTGCCGCAAGCGACGATCCCCCCAGCTCGTAAAAGTGGTCGTTGATACTGACCTGATCCATACCAAGCAGGTCCGACCAGAGCGCGGCGATTCGCTTTTCCAGCCGCGAACGGGGCATGACGACGGGCATCAATCGCGGTGGAAGCTGCGTCCAGTTCGGTACGGGCAGCGCCGCGCGGTCGACCTTGCCCGACGTATTCAGCGGGATCGTATCGACAGGAATGAAGAGCGATGGAATCATATAGCGTGCGATCTTGCCGGCGAGGAAGCGCCGAAGCTCCAGGCGATCCGGCATCGGGCTGGCAACCACATACGCCACGAGCCGACATTCGAGGGGAGGGGACGCGCCCGCGCCAACGTCAGCCGCAATTACGACCGCCGCGCGGAGGGCGTCGTGCTCTAACAGCGCCGCCTCAATCTCGGCGGGTTCGACGCGCTGACCGTCGACTTTGATCTGCGAATCACGTCGTCCTAAATGCTCAATCGCGCCATCCGGGCGCAGGCGTCCCAGGTCGCCCGTATGATAAATCCAGCCGCCTTCAGGAGGGCGCTCAAAGGCAGGGTGCTCAGGTTCGCCGGGAGGAGGCGCCACGTGCGGCGACGTGACGCAGAGTTCGCCAATTTCGCCCGCCGGAACGGGTTGACCACCCTCGTCCAGAAACAGGACGGTATTCCCGTGTACCGGGTAGCCGACCGGAACGATAACACCTTCAACCGTAGTGGTTTTGTCAATCGTGTACTGGCAGATGGCGCCGGTTTCGGTCGCGCCAAACATGTTGACAAACAGGCAGTCATCCGAGAAATAGCGGCGATACAGCGTCAGGTCATGTTGATGCACAGGTTCGCCTGTCACGAAGACCAGTCGCAGGTGCGGCAGTTGGGTTCCATCGTCCAGCGTCGCGGCAACACCGGAGAGGGCCGCGCGTTCGGTCTCGAGACCCTCATCCGCTACAAGCCCGACTCCCGCTTCTTCGGATTCATCGCCTACACGCTGGACAGCGCATCGAAGACCGGCGTGGTCGAGCTGCTGGAGGCGTTCGGCCTCGCGGAGGCGGCGGGGAGGCAGGTGCAGACCTACTCCGGCGGCATGCGGCGCCGCATCGAGATCGCGGCCAGCCTGGTGGCGATCCCGGAGATCCTGTTCCTGGACGAGCCCACCACCGGGCTCGACCC
>CALMZT010001155.1 GCA_937870805.1 uncultured Chloroflexota bacterium | reverse complement strand
TTAAGCCCCTTGTTCAGCAGCATAGATGGCTTTTGTGACCCATAAGAACCTTTCAACTTTGTAATTGGATAAAGTTGAGTTAAGCCTATTGCTGACTTTTCAACAAACGGATACCTTTTCATCGTATGATGAAACTTGGATAAAGTAGTTCCCTCATTTTCACCCTGAAAATCAGCTTAAAGTTGTCAGGAAAATTCAAAGATCATGATTGCTGCGATAAGTAGGTTAAAATTGAAGCGAAAGGAGAAATCATGAACGCGATAACCTTATCAGCCACCGTTAGCGAAGATCACAAGTTGATTATCGAACTGCCAGAGGATGTACCGCCGGGCGAAGTGGAAGTCGTGATTCGTCCTGTGACGCCGCCACAGGAAACGGCTGAGCAAAGTAATGACGAGTATCCACCGTATAATGCCGCGCGTGAAGCAGCGCGTGCAAAAATGTTGGCGGCGGGGAAGCTGGTGACGTGGATTAAAGCGCCAGAAGGGACTGTGCCATTAACTCCAGAAGAACGAATGCGTATTGGAACACTTCCACCCGGCGCACGTCCTTCTGAGGAACTCATCGATGAGGATCGAGGTGAGTATTGAGCACATTCTATGTTGACACCAGTGCCTTAGCGAAGCGCTACCTGAAAGAAACAGGTTCAGCTTGGGTCTTAAGTTGGATTGAACCGCCATTTGGCAATATCATTGTCGTCGCAGAACTCGCCTCTGTTGAGATGTTTTCTTTGATGACCCGCCGCCAGCGTGAAGGCACACTTTCGCCTGCCAATGCAAAGACCTTGGAAGCGGACTTTTTACTGCATAATCAGAAGGAATATCTCGTCGTACCGTTGGAGAGTGCCATCCTGGTTCAAGCTCGCGCGTTAATCAACAAGCATCCCTTACGCGCCTTGGACGCAATCCAATTGGCAAGCGCGTTGCAAGCCGTAGCACTACTCAATGAACGGATTACCTTCGTCAGTGCAGACAACAATCTGCTGACAGCCGCTAGCGCTGAAGGGTTTGCTGTCGATAATCCTCTTACTCATCCTTAAAATGTTAGCGATGTAATGTACCCTGAGCCTTGAACGGGGTTAAATTCCTCGTTCGGGTTGAATTTGTGGACTCAATCATCACCATCCACCATCACAGGAGGCGATTATGCGTATACTCATCATGTCAGATATGGAAGGTGTCAGTGGCATCATCAAGTGGGATCAGGTGACAGGCGGCAAGCAGCAGTATGAGGAAGGTCGCAAACTCTACACGGAAGAAATCAACGCGGCTGTGCGCGGCGCGAAAGCTGCCGGCGCAACCGAGATTGTGGCGATGGATTGTCATGGTGCGGGCGGTGACTGGACATTCAATTCGTTTGTGCCAGAACTGCTGCATCCT
>CALMZT010001154.1 GCA_937870805.1 uncultured Chloroflexota bacterium | reverse complement strand
AGCATAGGCATCGAACCTGAATGCGTTGTTCGGACTGAAGGCACCGGTTATTTTGTGGGTCCATGAGCAAGTGATAATCTATTTTTTGGCGTTACTTGCTCCCCACCTCTGATTAAGTTATGGTAAACTCTCAACCCTTAATCAGAGGTGACTATGAATGATCTCCAACGGCGTTTAGATGATTTACGCCGCCAACTGCAAGACGGCGATACGAACCTGAGTGAACTGGAACGCACGGCGCGCGCGCTGCTGTCGGATTCCAAGAACACGCCCTATGAAGCAGCGGCACAAACGCTGTTCGCCGAAGTGGCGCGCATGGGGGTGCGCCCGCGCGATACAGGCACGACACGCGCCGTTGAAGGGGCGACGCCTTCTGACGCCACAGTACGCGGCTTGGTGCGGCGGGCGAGTATTCGTCTCGAAATTGCTGGCGATGACGACGATATTGACGAGGCGATTGACATCCTCGCGCAAGCCCTCGCCATCAACGCCAAAGACGACGATACGCTGAACCTGCTGCGCGACGCCGCAGCTAGAGGCGACCAATCGACACAGCGCGTCAACGATCTCTTCAAGCGCTACGGTGTGAACGAAACCATGCGCAAGACGAATGAGATGGGCGCAGTGCCGCCCACACCCACCACAACAGATGGCGGCAAAACTGGCGAAGAAGAACAAACCAAGCCGCGCAAACGCAAATCGAAAAACGCTGACTATCCCACGTCGTCGGGCTACCCCGCGCCGGAGCAGGAGATCGGGCGGCGCGTGCCGGGGAGAGGTCCACTGAACGTGGGACCCGACATTGACGAAATCCTCTCCGAACTCACGCAGGCGTACTATGCGGGCGATTATCAACGCTCCGTCGAACTCGCCAACCGCATCCTGTCACAGCAGCCGGGCAACGTGACCGCGCTGGATTATCGCCAGAAATCAGAAGACAACCTGATACGCGGCGTCGTGCCTGACCATCGCATCCCGTTTGATGCGCGTGTGGCTTATAACCGCGCCAATTCGCTGGTGCGCGCGGGCAATTACGACGAAGCTGAACGCCTGTACCGCGAGGCGCGTGACCTCGCCGGACGCAGCGGCATTATGAACTGGAAAGATGCCGAACAAGCGCTGCTGGAAATTCAGGATTTGGCGCTGGCACGCGAACTCATCAACGAAGGGGATCGCCTCGTCGCGCTGGACAATTGGGCAGACGCCATTCGCAAGTACGAAGGCGCGCTGCGCGTCGTGGCGAACGATCCGGTGTCGCAGGAGCGCGTCGATATGCTGCGGCGTGTACAGCAGGACGCCGATCAAGCGCTGGTACAGTTGAGTATGCTCGGCGGCACGCTGGCGGAACAGGTGACGCAGCTTCAGAATGTGTTGGGTATTCTGGCGCGCGTGCGTCAGCTTTTGCCCAACAGCAAGCGGCTGGCACAGATTACGCAGGACGCGAACAATCGACTGAGCGCGATCAAAGCGCAGTTGAAAGATCAGGCGCAAGCGGCATATTCGCGCGCGCAGAACATGACGGCGGTAGAAGAACGCCTGCACATGACGAGTGAGGCATTGAAGCTGCTGGAAATGGGCGTGGAGCTTGACCCCGGCGACGCTGAACTTTCGACGCTGCTGCTGGAAGCACGTTCGGCGTCGAGTGATATGCAGCGTGCGCGGCAGGTCATTGAACGCTGCGCGGCACTGATCGCCCAGAACTTCGACAACGAACTGGCGCAGGCACGTTCCATGCTGGCGGGGCTGCTGGATTATGCGCAGGATGATCGCTACCGCGCGGTGGTGGGCGATTTGCTGGCGCGCTATGTCGAGCGTGCGGAATTTGCCATCGAAGACGGCGACCTGGATGAAGCGCAAACGTGGCTCGACACGATGAAGGATGATCCGTTCCGTATTTTGGGGCGGCGCGCAGAAGTGGCGCGTGTGGAAAATGCGCTGCGCCAGCAAAAACAGGGTGCGCGGTTGCGCTGGTTGGGGATTGGCGGCGCGATTATCATCACGGCAATGGCAGTTGCTTTCGCCAGCAGTCCGGTATGGGTGCCCGCCCTGTTCCCGCCACCTACCAACACGCCGACGATTACACCGACGCCGAGCGAAACGCCGCTGCCATCGCCAACCTTTACGCCGAGCATCACACCGACGGAAACTAGCACGCCGACATGGACGATCACGCCTTCACCGACCAACACGCCGACGTGGACGCCGACAGCTTCGATTACGCCC
>CALMZT010001153.1 GCA_937870805.1 uncultured Chloroflexota bacterium | reverse complement strand
TATTTGATAGCGCCATTTTCTTGGGCAAAACGAAGGCTTCTGGACACGTCCGAAAGCTCCCGCCCTGTGCACATTGCGGCAGCCGCTACTATCGTTGTGCCACCACGTTGAGGCGGCGCTTTGCTCTTCGATTGCAGTTCTTTCGCTGACAGAATATCCAAGCTAATGCCATGCTGATTGGCAAAAACGCCGATTCTGCCGGCGAAAAACTGAGAAGCTTTGTCGTTTAGATGAACGATTCGTCTTGTGTTTGCGGAAACAATATGTGACGCGACCCGTTCAAATGTGGACAGGAAGCCGTCGAGCTCTCTGAATAGGTCGGTCGAAAACAGTGGCAGTAAATCCAAATAGATGTCGCGAGAAGCACTACTGCTATTTCCCTCACGAAAATTGGCCCTAATAATACGTTGCCCATAGAGCTGGCTGAAGAACCCAGACAAACCCGTCGGCGCATCTGCCGCTACGATTAGCACCGATTCCACATGCGGGCCTTGCGGTATAAATTGCTCCTCCGACATCCGTATTGCGTTTGACGATTCGCACAACGGACACGCACCGGGCGGATGGCTGTTGATATAGTCAAAGCCTTCTGGGTTCAATGTCGCGTGGAAAGCCAGATCACAGATTATTTCGCCCGCTTTGTCCACCTTTGGCCCTAGATAGTATAACGTCGCAGTGTGATTGCGTCGCAGCTGCGGCGCACATTTAAATATCTCCTTGAGCAAGTGCCCGCTCGTTGACGCAGATATGAGTACCAGCGCATTTTTTTGATCCAAAAAAGGGAAATCTTGCAGGTGCGTATAAGACCCAAAGCTGTCAATAACGCTTTTGTGTCGCTCGTCGTTGAACCTCGCTAGCATGCGAAGCAAAGCAAAAGCGACGGAATGGATTGCACCGGTATCCGGATAAACAGATGTCATCTGTGGCGGGCAGGCAGCGAGACAACATGCGGCGATGAACTCTATTTCAATACCGCGAACCAGAACGTTCGCAGTTCTCAGAAATGAGTCGCAGTGCATTCCAGACGGCTTCACATAATGAAATGCCGCTGACCCACGAATCAGACCACTGTGTCGCCGAAACAGGGCCATCATTCCGGCGTGAATTATTTTGCTAACTCGCGGGTCATCCAGCGCCGCCAAGCCGTCCACGTCAAAGCACAATAAGTTGACGCTGGGTGCGTCGATATAGCGTGAAGCCGATGGAACCCGCCTTTTAAACCTTTCGGATTGTTGGATTGCATTTAGATCAGACGCAGAGTATCCAGGCCCAAGAAGAATAACCTCATCAGGGGGTGTGTTAGCGTCGGAGTATGCGCGTATTGCATCAATAAAGTCATCTTCATGGGGCACTTGCGTAACGAATATTACAAGGCTTGTGTTCGAAGCCTGCTGCAACCCTCGCACAGGAAACAGGTATAGACTCGACAAAGTGCACCTACTTTAGCGGAAACAGGATTGTGAAGGTTGTCCCTGTAACCGGAGCTAAGCCACCGGGGCGGCCCTCATGTTCCGATGAAAGCGGTAAAATTGGCCCCGTAACACGCTCGGACTGTAGTAGCGGCTCAGCGATGAAATTACGTAACATTGCGAGGCGTCCTGTACGAACACGGACCATCGCCGACAATTGACTGAGGGTATGCATGACTTCATACAGACCGATGCCTCGATACATATCCGAGGATGTTGACCGGTGAACACCGAGGCAACTCACGCATGCGTCATGTTCGGATGTTATCGTTAGGTCACCAACTCCTCCTTCTAAACCAAGCCATCGCGCCGCTAGGCCAGGCCCCGCATCAAATACTGACAGTTCCGCGAAATGAATTGTCTTGCCTGGATTGCGAATCTCTACTTGGTGCATATACGCGGTAATTTCCGAGTTATTACCGGCAGCCTTTCGAATGCTTGCTTCAGAAATGAAGAAGTGGGTGAAAAGGATTCCTCTAATTGACTTTCGAAGTTTAGTCGCGTCGACCTCAGTTCGAGCCCAGTCGTGTGTGTTGTGCATTAACTCGTAGAGTATGGCACCTAATCCTGAAAGCACACTCAAATTCACATCGACAAATCTGGTCGCACGTCTGCCAATCAGTACCTCTGCAAATCTTCTAAATTCTGATCGCTCGCGGAACTGCCCGTTGGGGTGATAAAAAGGTGCAATGGCGGCTTTAGTACTATGGTCAACACAAGGCAGGAATGTCCGATGCCCATACACCGCTTTCGACAGGGCATCCTCTATGGACGATTCCGCTTCGCTTTCTTCAGCCGTTGATTCCACGGACGTGACCAACTCGTCGACACAGGACTCGCAAGCTTTGTAAGCCAGACGCCGGCAATCCCTGCCATCACCTGTAAGCACGCCGGACGCCATTAGCATGGCCACAAATCCAAATGCCCGCTTTGAGAACTTTTCGAGGAAACGGACGAGTTCTTCGTTATCGTCAGTCGTCTTCAGCCAGAGTTGCCCGTCTGGGTGACGCTTGGCCCAGGTGAACAACAACTGAATCAACGCTGCCTCACCACCAAACGACGCACCTTCAATGTGTTCATGAGTCGCGATGTCCTGTAGGGGCGCGATCAAAAGCGCATCAAGGTAGGCCTCAACCCTTGGAATGTTAATCTCACGAGTAAGTTGAAGCGGTGGCATGTAAAAGGTTAGGTCCTGAAGAATCGAACAGGCAACAGAACGCTCGACATCGTCGTGGCTACCGAGCGCCTACGGATTTTGACGCTGATCAGCGCTCCAGTCGCACGCGCAGCCTCCGCGCACGTTCTTTGAATGCTCGCTCACCGCCTTCGAGAATATCGCACACGGCGCGCCGAATATCTGCGCTCTCTAAGCCACCCGACATGTATGTGATCGGCGGTAGCTCACCTGCTTTATGCGGCCCCACAGAAGCGATGATAATTTGGTCAGCATCGGTATTTACTACAAGATTAGCATTGTGAGTCACCATGATCACCTGCCGTTTATTCTTCGCAGCAAGAAATAGCTCAACGAGTTCGTCGAAGATCGATTTTGGGTCCAGATTCTCCTCAGGTTGATCAATAATCAACGGGCGGTCATCTGCATCGTCAAGGGCGAGGTAGAGAAGTAGAAGAACAATGCCT
>CALMZT010001152.1 GCA_937870805.1 uncultured Chloroflexota bacterium | reverse complement strand
CCCCGGTTGAACACCTTTTCGATTTCCACCGCGAACAGGATACAAGAGGCTAAAGCAATCGAAATCGCAAGTTCAGTGAGCGTGAGCGCTTTCGTTTCAAATACCGTCTGCATAAATGGAATGTAGATGACTGCCAGTTGCAGTAGGAACGTGGATAAGCCCGCGTAGAACAACAGCATATTCTTGCTGAAGAACACGCGGAAGAACGAGGTTCTTTCACCTGCGTGAATGGCTGAAACGTGGAAAATCTGCCCTAATGCCAGGATAGTAAATGCCAGCGTGCGCGGAGTTTGCTCCGCTGCACCGATGATACCTCCGCTGGCTTCTCCTTGAGTTTGCGTGGCTTCTTCCTCGCGAATGAATTCTTGCTGCGCCGCATCGGTCATCGTGTCCCAATCGGTTGGAACCAGTGCTTCCCCAACCAACGTCACTAGCTGTTCGCGGTCAAAGTTTTCCAGCGCTAAAGTGGGACTCAGCGGGTTCATACCGTAAGAAGCGTAGCCATAGAGATAACCTGCCAGCGTGATGATCGTCAACAAAATCGACACCCAGATAATGTGGCGTCCCATGCCGCCCGCGAAAATGCTTTCCTGCGGTGAACGCGGCTTGCGCTTCATGACTTCTTCTTCGGCAGGTTCAAAGCCCAACGCAATCGCCGGTAACCCGTCGGTGACAAGGTTAATCCACAAAATCTGAATCGCTACCAGCGGAATCTTCAACCCCGCAAGCAGCGCGATAAACATCACCAGAATTTCGCCGACGTTAGAACTCAGCAGATATTTGACGAATTTACGGATGTTGTCATAGATAACACGTCCTTCTTCTACGGCAGCGACAATCGAAGCGAAATTGTCGTCGGTGAGCACCATCTCCGCCGCACCCTTGCTGACGTCAGTGCCTGTAATGCCCATCGCCACACCGATGTCAGCTTGCTTCAAGGCAGGGGCGTCATTCACGCCGTCGCCTGTCATAGCAACGACTTGATTTTTACCTTGCAGCACTTTGACGATTTTCAGCTTATGCTCTGGTGAGACGCGCGCAAATGCCGACGTGCGATCAAAGGCTTTGCCAATTTCCTCGTCGGACATTGTGTCCAGTTCAGTGCCTGTAATGACTTTTTGACCGGGCTGCAAAATGCCCAAGTCGAGTGCGATGGCTTCTGCGGTCAGCGCGTGGTCGCCGGTAATCATCACCGAACGAATACCTGCGTTACGCGCTACCTTAACCGCTTCTTTCGCTTCAGGACGTGCCGGATCAAGAATACCGATCAAGCCTAACAACACAAGTTCGCGCTCTGCATCAGGGGTGATTTCTTCAGGAAGTTCGTGGTAATTACGATAGCCAAGTCCCAGGACACGCAGTCCTTGAGATGCCATTTTGTTGACCTGCTCATGCCATACCTGGCGGCGCTCAGGAGTTAAGGGCACAGCACCTTCGGGGGTAAACTCGCGGGATGCCCACTCAATCAAACGATCAGGCGCGCCTTTGGTAATGCCAACGTATTTATAATCCTTAAACAGCTTACGCGCCTCTGAGTCACTCTCAATTTTGATCTCATGAAAGGTCGTCATCGCCTTGCGGTCACTGCTAAAAGGCAGTTCATCAACGCGGGGGAGTTCATCCTCAACCCTATCGCGCGTCCAACCGATTTTCTGGGCAGCAACCAACAGCGCCCCTTCAGTTGTATCCCCAACAACATGGGTTGTTCCAGTCGTCGTCTTATCCAGGTGTGCATTGGTCGAGAGCGCCATCGCCTGCAAAAAGCGCTGAACAGACGGCATTGCTCGCAAATCTAACGGCTTCCCATCCTGAAGAAATTCGCCCTTAGTCTCATAACCAATGCCCGTCACCTCAACATCTTCAAGTCCCGGCAGCCAAAGCTTGGTCGCTGTCATCTCATTCTTCGTCAGGGTGCCCGTCTTGTCAGAGCAGATGATGGTCACTGAGCCAAGCGTTTCAACGGCGGGTAAGCGCCGGATCAGCGCGTGACGTTGGACCATACGTGCCGCGCCTAACGACAGACCAATCGTGATGATAGCGGGCAACCCCTCTGGCACAGCAGCTACTGCCAAACTGATGGCGTTGAGCAGCATGTCGGGGAACGCGGGAATGCCGCGCAGCACGCCAGCAATAAACACGATCACGACGATAATGCCCGCGCCAATTGCCAGCGTCTGACCCAATTTGTTGAGGCGTTTTTGCAGCGGTGTCGTGCCTTCTTCGACTTGCATCAGCATCGCAGCGATTTTGCCGAGTTGCGTCTCCAAGCCTATCGCTGCGACCACCATTTCGCCGCGCCCGTAGTTGACCGCTGTACCCATAAAGACCATGTTGAAACGATCACCGATGGGCACAGACTCGTCGCCGGGGATTGGCTCAATATCCTTCTCTACCGGAAGCGATTCACCCGTCAGCGCCGCCTCTTCAATTTGTAAGTTGACACTGACGATTAAGCGACCATCGGCGGGAATACGATCTCCCTCTTCAATGACTACGATGTCGCCGGGCACAAGCTCTTCTGCGCTAATTTGGTGAATGCCACCATTTCGCCGCACTCGTACTAATGGAACCTGCATTGCGCTCAATGCCGCCAGCGATCTTTCCGCCTGAAATTCCTGATACGTGCCAAGCAGCGCATTGAGAACCACAATCAGCAGAATGACAACCACATCCTTGACATCGCCCAGCACAAACGAAATCAGTGCAGCGGCAATCAGGATAATGACCATCAAGTCTTTGAATTGTTCCAGTAAAATCTTAAACCACGTCGTCCCGCCCTCAGTCGGCAGCGTGTTCTTACCATACTGAGTTTGACGCTTGGCGACTTCTTCGTCCGTTAAACCTCGTTCACGATCAACACCTAACTCTTTCAGAGTGGCATTGACATCTATCTGGTAAAATTCGGGCATCCTTACCCCCTCAATTCAGATAAGTACAATCTGCTTGTTATTATGACATTAAAGGTCTCTGGTGCAAAGCAGATTGTAAGCGTTTGACGCAGAGGCGTCGCCCCCTAAGAATTGGGGGTAAAGTTCGCCCTTGAGTAATGTAACGGCTTATAATAGTCAAAATATTATTGACAGCGGAGCAGATTACTGTGGAAGTTGATT
>CALMZT010001151.1 GCA_937870805.1 uncultured Chloroflexota bacterium | reverse complement strand
ATGGGCAAACTCGTCTGAGCTTTGTCAACACGCTGGAAGATGTGAATGTCGCCCGCGTTGAGAACATGAATGGATCACTTGCCGATGTCTATTATGCGCGGCAGGGTGAAGATGTTGTGCTTAATGCAGGCACTTATACCTTATTCTGGAACGCGCTCACTGCGACTGGCTCCGGCGCTGGTCTTGAAATTGGCTCTGAACTGCAATTTGAAGCAGGTCGAGCTTACCTATACTTGTTTACTGGACGCGACGTGTCAACCCCACCGTTAGTATTCGGCGAAAATGTGGGAACATTACGCGAATCGGCAGTCAGCGCCACGACACAGGCACGTTTCATCAATGCGATGCCCGATGGCACACCGCTAGACTTCCTGATTGACGGCACCGTGGTCGCCAGTAGTATTCCCTTTGGACAGAGCAGTGATTTAATTACTGTGCCCGAAAACACGCACAGTGTGACCATTCGCAGCGCAGGTTCTGCCACTGATGCAGGAAGCACCGAGTACGATTTCAACCCATCTACGCACCATACGATCATTGCTTATGGCGAACCAGATACAGTGCCACAGCTTCGTGGCTTGCCTGACTCGTTCGTGCAAGAGGGCGACTCTGCGTCTGTACGGTTGATTAACTTGAGCGCTGATTCTCTAGTCGAGTTTGGCTTTGCTTATTCGATGGTTGAGGTCACTGTCTCAAACACAGCCATCCCTGTGGCAGAATCCACCGACGAGACGCCCACCTTCCGCCAATCGCTCCCCTCGAACACAAATATTATCATCGAACGCCTGTTCAACCAGAGCAGCGAGTTTGTATCCGACACCGCAGCCGTACCACCGGGCACCCGCGACCTCTTCATTCTGGACTCAGCACGGCAAGTCGCTGCCTATATCAATGCGCTGCCGTTGGAAGCCGACATGCATTATGATATTGTGGCGTTTCAGTCTTCAAGTTCGCCACAGGTGCGTGCTTTTGTAGTGTCTTATCCCATTATCGACCAATAGGAAAAGTGACGTGCGTATTCTCATTACTGGCATAAGTGGTTTTGTTGGGCGTCATCTGGCGCACCATCTTCTGGATGCGCTGCCCAGTGTCGAAATACATGGAATAACGCAGAAACAGCTTCCTCAGGATTCGCTGAACGCAATTTATCACACGGTTGATCTGCGCCATGTCTCAGCCGTCCGCGATTTGATTGCCGAAGTGCAACCGGAGCAGATTTATCATCTGGCTGCGCAGGCGTTTGTTCCACTGTCATTTGACGACCCCTGGGACACGCTGGAAAACAATATTCGTTCGCAGTTGAACCTGATCTTGGCATGTATCGCTCATGGGCTGAAACCACGTATCCTCGTCGTGGGTTCCGCCGAAGCCTATGGCATCGTCAAACCCGAAGACATCCCCATCCATGAAGATATACCGCTGCGCCCATCTAGCCCCTACAGTGTGAGCAAAGTGGCGCAGGATATGATGGGGCTGCAATACCACGTCAGCCATCAACTGTCGATTGTGCGTGTCCGTCCCTTTAACCACACTGGACCGGGACAGGATGAGCGCTTTGTAGTGCCTTCATTTGCCATGCAGATTGCGCGTATTGAGGCAGGCTTGCAAGAACCTGTGGTCAAAGTGGGGGATTTGTCTGCCGAGCGTGATTTTACCGATGTGCGCGATGTCGTGCGTGCCTATCAACTGGTCGTAGAGCGTGGCACACCCGGCGAAGTCTACAATGTTGCATCCGGCGTGTCGCAAAGTATCCAAAGCATCTTGGATCAGCTTTGCAGCTATAGCACGGTGCCGATCAACGTCCAGGTTGATCCCGCGCGCATTCGCCCCACCGCCATTCCGGTTTTGCGCGGCGATGCTACCAAACTCCAAAAAGCCACAGGTTGGCAGCCCGCTGTTCCTTTTAATCAAATGCTCGAAGATGTACTCAATGATTGCCGTCAACGTATCAAGGAGATCAACCGTTCATGACGAAGAAACGCGCGCTCATTACCGGTATTACCGGTCAGGATGGTTCTTATTTGGCAGAATTTTTGCTCACGATGGATTACGAAGTGTTTGGTTTAATCCGTCGTTCGAGCAGTTATAACTTTGAGCGCATTCAGCACATTCAGGATCGCATCACTTTAATTTCCGGTGATATGTGCGATCAGACGAGCATGATTAAT
The DNA here is from genome assembly GCA_937870805.1 of uncultured Chloroflexota bacterium. GTDB lineage: Bacteria > Chloroflexota > Anaerolineae > Aggregatilineales > Phototrophicaceae > JACAER01. Next base: position 942 of record CALMZT010001151.1, on the reverse strand, counting down.
GCTTTACGTGATACAAAACCTGATGAAGTATTTAATCTTGCCGCGCAGAGCTTCGTGCAAACATCGTGGGGGCAGGCAGTATTCACAGGCGACGTGACCGCGCTCGGCGTGACGCGCATGTTAGATGCCATTCGCACCGTGAATCCCGACATTCGTTTCTATCAAGCCTCTAGCAGCGAGATGTTTGGCAAGGTGCAGGAAGTCCCTCAAAAGGAATCGACTCCTTTCTATCCACGCAGCCCTTACGGCGTGGCGAAGGTCTATGGACACTGGATTACCGTCAACTACCGCGAAAGTTACAACATGCACGCCACCAGCGGCATACTTTTTAACCACGAATGTCTGACCAATATCACCCCTGTTTTCATTAGGAAAAATGGCACAATTGACCTTTTACCGATTGAAGATGTGGTCCCCCATCGTACTACATCACATACAGCCCCGCGCTTCACCACAGACTTAAAGCCCGAAGATCAATTTGAAGTTTGGGATGTTGCTGGTTGGTCAAAAGTGACCTGCATGACTGCCACTTGGAACGGCTACGAAAAGAAGCCAAACAAAGTGGTTAATCGGATTGCGGCACGCGGCGCAGTTTATGAAGCAACCAGTGACCACATCGTTTTTGCTTGCGAAGCTGGAAAGCCTATTGAGAAACCTGCTGAAACCGTCCAAGTCGGTGATGAATTGGCATTGATCGGCTTGCCTGTTCCCACCGAGTTTATCAGCATCACCGAAGACGAGGCGTGGTTCTTGGGCATCATGGCGGCTGAAGGCTCGATTTCTGCTGATGGCAGAAAAGTTCAATTCACGAATCAAGATCAAGCTATGATTGATGAAGTCGCTCAATGTTGGTATCGCCTTTGTGCTGGTGCGTCTTCGCGGCGTAATCATCCCAGCGGTTTTGAAAATGGACGCGAAGTGACCCAACTGCGCCTTAGTGGT
>CALMZT010001150.1 GCA_937870805.1 uncultured Chloroflexota bacterium | reverse complement strand
CGCGGCCGACGATGACAACATTTCCTGTAAGTTCGTAGCTTCTGCCCGGCTCTGGACCGCGCTTCATAATTAGACGAGGCATATAAATTCGCGCTTCAAGGATCATGAATATTTATTAATTCTATCCAGAATTGCGATTCTTGTAAAACGCCCGTTCCCTACGATTGTTAGGCTGTTGTTAGATTTATCGTGGATACAGTCCTAAGAGCGTGCGCGTCTCACCGACGATGAACATAGAGCCAGTTACCAACACCAGACCTGCACTGCCCGCATTCGCACGCGCTTTGTCTAAAGCAAGGCTCAAGTTTGGCTCGACAAGGATTGCCCCATTGTAACCGACCTCGCGCACGATAGCTGCCAGATGTGTCGGGTCGTCAGTCATGCCATCGCTGCTGCGCGTGAGCACCAGATGATCGGCAAGCGGCAGCAGTTCCTTGAGTGTACCGCCGATGTCTTTCGTCGTCTTCGAGCCATAGACCAGCACGCGCGGGCGCTGCGGGAATAACGCCTCTAATGCCTCGCTCAGCTTTACCGCCGATTCGGGATTATGTGCCGAATCGAGCAGCAATAGAGGATTATGCCCGACGATTTCCAGACGCCCCGCCCAAACCACACTGCGCAGTCCGTCGTGTATCGCCTGCTCAGAAACGTCAATGCCGACGATGTTCAGTTGGCGCAGCGCTGTGATGGTTACTGCCGCGTTGATCGCCTGATGCGCCCCCAACAGTGCCGTTGTATAAGTGTCCTTTTCACTGCCTGCCCGCCACAGGGTTACGCTTTGCCCCTCTATCGTCGGCGCGGCGCTTTCAAATTGCACATCACGCCCGACCAATGTGAACGGCGAACCACGTTCTGCGGCGAGGCGTGTCAATTCCTCTGCGGCTTCCTGTGCTTGCGGCGCGCTGACGGCGGGAATGCCTGGCTTGATGATGCCGCCTTTTTCCCAGGCAATATCTTTCAAAGTATTGCCCAATAGGTGAATGTGATCGTAGCTGATACTGGTAATGACCGACACGGCGGGATATACGGCGTTCGTGGCATCCAATCGTCCACCGACGGAAACTTCGACCAATGCCACATCGACGTTGTGCTGCGCAAAGAGATAGAGCGCTAGAGTTGCCATCACTTCGGGATAGCGCGCGCCGTTGGTGCGTTCAAAAATCGGCGCGAGTCGCTGTACTGCTGTAGTGAGTGTATCTTTATCGACCATCACGCCGTTGACGTTGAAGCGTTCGCGCAGGTCTTGCAGATTAGGTGAGGTATACATGCCGACGCGCAAACCCTGTGCCTTGAGAATCGATGCGCCCATCGCGCACACTGAGCCTTTACCCTTTGTGCCTGTGACGTGGATGACGGGATATTTGAGATGTGGGTCGCCCATCGCGCCAAGAAGTGCGCGTGCCCGCGCCGGACGCTGCGGGTCCTGGGTGTTGGGCTTCACGGGCAGCTTGCTGGCGTAGTGCATCAGCACGGCGATGGCATCGTCGTAGGTGAACATTCAGGGTCTCCATGTAGACGATGCATAATGACCCCCAACGGTGAGGCGGCGCATCGTCGGAGTGCCTGTTAAAGAGACAAGAAAAAGGTCAAATTCGTATTCGCTCACAACGCCAAGCTCCACCACGAGATGCTGACCGTCGGGCGACCACTCAATGGCGCCAACCGAACGAATAGGTGCTGTCACCAGCGCGTTTAAATCGACATCGTTCACGCTGCCATCACTGTCCATGATGCGCAGGAGTGTGTGATTTGAACTTGTCGTGAAAAAAGCAAAACGAGGATAACGAAAGGCGCTGGTGGGGGACGATGCTAGAGCTGCTCCCCAATCTATTGTACTGAGTTGACTGATAATGCCGGTTTCAAGGTCGATCATCGATATTTGGTTGTCAGCACCATCATAGGTACTGTAAAGCAAGGTGCGACCCTCAGGCGACCAATCGTATTCAATGTAGTTATTACTCCGTGCGACAAAGCGCGGCGGTTGGACCTGCCTGCTGTCTAAAATATAGAGCTTCATTGTCCATTCTTCAGAAGACGACCCGCAGGCAATATGGCGTTGGTCCGGTGAAAGACGATAATCACTGCACGAGCGAGGAAATGCGTCCAGCGACTGCGAATCGAGTGTTACAGGATTAAGAGAATAGATGCGAAAAGCCCCAACGTTCTGTGCATCCCAGATCATCAAACGGTCAGCCGATAACCACGTCGGCAATATTCCTCCGTCGATCAGGGTGATTTCCCCATCAACATCGGCGATAGACACGTAACTTGTCTCCTCGATACGCTGCTTAAATACCAGGTGCTGCCCATCCGGGGACCAAACAGCGTCTACCCAATAACCTTCCACAGGAAGGGCAAGCATGATGTCGCTGTTGATGTCCAAAAACTGAATCGTGTAAAGCTGTATTGTCTCGACATACTGTACAAAAGCGAGTTCACTCCCCTTAAGAATACGCCCAATACCCACAACCACAAACGCGAAACTAGTGAGTAACGATAGCAGTGTTAGGGTCATCATTAGAGAGGCACGCACCATAAGTTACGGTCTCCACGCCGGATGTAACTCACTGTGTCCCCCGCCTGTCAGCCGCCGAATGTTGACGACACCGTTGCCAAGCGTGACGATGTACAAACTGTAGGCATTCGGAACCGACGGGGTGATCAACGACAGCACAAGCTGTGTGCCATCAGGCGACCATACGGGCGGCTCACCCACGTATACGCGCCGTCCGATGAGTTCCGTGAGATCAATATTGGACACAAAACCATCTGGATGCAAGATGCGCAGAAAGTCGGCATAGCCATACGTAGCGACAAAGGCGAGGCGGGTGCCATCAGGCGACCATACGGGATAGCGCTCGTCTTCTATCGTGTTGGTCAAGGTCTGCTCAACACCTGTATTGAGGTTCATAGCGTACATATCGTAACCGTTATCACGATAGGCTGTATAGATCAACGTTTGGCTGTCAGGCGACCATACGATTTCCGTGCCAATCGTTATCCGGCGCGGAAGTTCGCGGCGCTGAGCATCGGCGACAAAAATCTGGCGCGTATCCATGCCTACCAGATACGCCAGCGATTGACCATCCGGCGACCAACGCGGCATGGCATTTGCCAGCGAAGAGACACAAGTGACCTGCGGGTCTTCAAGCGTTACCTCCAGCAGTGCCAGATGGCAGCCTATTGTTCCGCGAGTGAGGTAGGCAAGGGTGCGGCCATCAGGTGACCACCTGGGCTGCTGTCCCTGCGTGAGCAGCGAGACTTCGCCCTGCATATCCAACAGATAGATCAGGTCTTGAGTATCGCGCGTGACCAACTCAACGGCGATGTGCTGTCCGTCGGGTGACCATTCAAAGTCGTCATACCACAGGGCGCGGTTGGTGACGGGCATCGTCAGTCCGCGATCAATGTCCATCAGGTAGATGTTGAAGTTGAAACTGCCACCTTCGTCGCGCACAAACGCCAATTCTCTGCCGTGCTGTGTTTGTCCGATCAACAGAACCATGCTGATGAGCACACTGGACAACAGAACACTTACAAATGAAATGAGCAGCACAAAACGCGCAATCATGCTCATAGCGTAGCACACTTTGAGCGCCGAAGCTGTTTTTAAAAGCGGATTGCTCTATGTAAGCTGTTCGATACTCACGAGGTAGTTCACGTCTAAGCGTCCCTTTGCGCCTTCCGCCGAACAGCCGCCGAGCACCACATCGCCGCCTTCAAATTCCTTGCGGTAGACGTAGAGTTCCTTAATGCCCCACCATTCGTCCTCAACTTCGACGCTCCAGGGCTGGCGCTCGAAATCTCGCAGCCATTCAGGCAGATACAGCGCGGCGCTAGGGTATGCGACGTAGATTTTGGCGCGCCCTTTCAGCTTGAGCCGCAGATATTCATCAGCAGTGTTTTCACGCTCCATCCATATTGTGCGCAGCGTCGGCAAGCCGCTGAGGGCGACAGGCAGCTTACGGAGAATCGTTTCGCGGTCTGTATACGGGCGTTCGCCGATCCGCATAAAGTAACTGTCATACGGTGCGGTGACATCGCAGGGGTTATCGGGATATTGCGTGACATATGCGCCGCGCGTGCCACCGCCTTCGTGCGCGATGATGCCTAAGCCGCCTGCTACTGAAGTCAGCGGGTCGATCT
>CALMZT010001149.1 GCA_937870805.1 uncultured Chloroflexota bacterium | reverse complement strand
CCATCGTTACCGTCTTTGTCACATCCGGCACAATACCCACAGCGGAGGGCGGGGGGGGGGGGGGGGTCGCGTGCTTTGTGCCATCGGCGTCAGCATACTCGTTGTTGAGGCTGTCCTTGCCACTGATGAACGGTACACCATATGCCAGCGCGGCGTCATGACAGCCCTGCGCGCAACGTACCAGCGCGCCGAGTCTGTCCGGCAAATTGGGATTGCCCCAGCAGAAGTTATCGAGAATCGCTACTTGATCGGGGTCAGCGCCAACAGCGACGAGATTGCGCATCGCTTCATCCACTGCTGCCCACGCCATCGCGTAGGGGTCGATGTCGCCATACGCGGGGCATACGCCGTTGGAGAGCGCAACGCCTCTTGTCGGATGTTCACTACCCAACTGTGTATCCAGCGGTACAAGCACAATCGCGTCGCTCGGTCCATGATTCTCGACACCTGTCAGCGGTTTCAACGCAGCGCCGCCTTGCACCTCGTGATCGTAGCGCCGAATCACATCTTCTTTACTGCGCACATTCGGATGCGCCAGCATTTTTAGCAGCGTTTGTGTTAAATCTTCTTCTCTTTTATTTTCTTGGCGATCTTGGCGTCTTGGCGGTTCGAATGTTGCCTTTAATCTTCGCTGCGGAATGCCATCATGTAGAAATTCCATTGCTATATCACCAACGAGCGTTTCGTTATATGTGAGCCGCAAGCGTCCTGATGCCTCGAATGTGCCGATACAGACCGCCTCAATGTCCTGCCCATCACAGATTTGCTTGAGACGCGCCCACTTTTCCGGCGGCACAGCAAACACCATGCGCTCCTGTGCTTCGCTCAGCCAAATCTCCCAGGGGAGCAAACCGGGATATTTCAGCGGTACAGTCTCCAATTTCACTGCCGCGCCGACCTTCGCGCCCATCTCCCCTACCGCCGACGATAAGCCGCCCGCGCCACAGTCCGTGATGGCGTTGTACAGCTTTTCATCACGCGCACGCAGTACCACTTCTTGCACTTGCTTCTCGTGAATCGGATGCCCGATTTGCACGGAACTTCCGGCGATTTCACTGGTCGTGGTGTCCATCTCCATGCTGGAGAACGTTGCGCCGCGTATGCCATCGCGTCCTGTGCGTCCACCGACGACGATAATCAAGTCGCCCGGCTGTGTCTCGTTGACGTGTGAGCCGCGCGGCAAGATCCCCAAACAACCGCAGAACACCAATGGATTCGCCGTGTAGCGCTTATCATACAAAATCGCGCCATTGACTGTAGGGATGCCCATCTTGTTACCGTAGTCTTCGATTCCGGCGATCACGCCATCGGCAATGCGGCGTGGATGCAAGACACCCGAAGGCAGTTCATCATGCGGCATATCGGGCAAGCCGAAGCACAGCACATCGGTATTCGCAATCGGGCGCGCGCTCACGCCCAGCACATCCCGCACCACGCCACCCACTCCTGTATTCGCGCCACCGAACGGCTCAAGCGCTGAGGGATGATTATGCGTTTCAACTTTAAACGCGAGGTCAAACTGTTCATCAAAAGCAATAATGCCCGCGTTATCGACAAACGCCGAGCGCACAAAAGATTTATTGAGCTTGTCCGTCGCCGCACGGATATAAGTCTTCAGCAAGCCATCAATGGTTTGCTGTCCATCAGATCCCTCATATTCAATCACTGCTTTGAAGGTCTTATGAACGCAGTGTTCACTCCACGTTTGCGCGAGAGTTTCCAATTCAGCGTCCGACGGTTCGCGTTCTTCGGCGCGGAAATAGTCGCGGATGGCGCGCATTTCGTTCAAGTCGAGGGAGAGGCGACGCGCTTTACTGAGTGCGAGCAGCGCGTCGTCTCCTGCGTCACGGAGAGCAACACGTTCAACCGTTGCATTCGATGCTTGCGCCTCTACGAATGGCGGCGCAATGTAGGTGTTGATGGCACAGCGCTGAATCACAGCATTAGAGAAGACTTCCAATGCGAGGCGTTGCAAATCGTGCTGCGATAAAGTGCCGCGCAGTAAATAGGCATGTCCAGTGGCAGCGCGTTCGAGCGCCTTGATACCAAGCAGATGCGACGCGCGCACAAGGTTCTCAGCAGCGGGGTCGGTCACGCCGGGCAGCAACGTGACTTCGATACGCGGTTCCTGCGTCGTTTGTGATACAGCTTCTGAAATGTGATAGGTTTCGGTTACGGGGTCGGCAAGCAGTTCACGGCTGAGGTATTCAACATCGTTGGGGGTAAGATCGCCCTGAAGGAAAAAGAGTTGGCGAACTTCACACGCCGTCAAGCTCAGGATGCCAAGTTGACGAGCAGTTTCAAGCAAGTGCTGCGCGCTGGCAGCAGCGTGCGAACGGACTTCCACACGAAACGCCTGCACTTGCGCGGCGTTGGCTTTTGCGAGGTGTTCCAAATGACCGTCCTCAAAACGAACCGCGCGCAAGGCGCCGGATAAGCAGCAAGCATACCCAAATTCTGTTTAAATTTTTTCTAAAAATTGACAACCTATCTGAATATTGGTTTTTTGTCCCTCAGGGCGCACACATTGGTGCGCCCCTACGAAGTAAGGGGGATTGAATTTTCAGACGGGTTCTGATGCGATTATACATCAGGCTCATGTGAGGAATAGGGCTATTTCTCCTACTCCACAGGGCAATCGCATCAAATTTAGTTTGAAGGTGACAAGGGTTCACAACATATTTGTAGGGACAAGCGTACAGGGCTG
>CALMZT010001148.1 GCA_937870805.1 uncultured Chloroflexota bacterium | reverse complement strand
GATTTAAAACCTGCCAATATCCTGCTGGACAATGAACAAAATGCTTACCTCACGGACTTCGGCATTGCCAAAGAGGTTTCCAAGAACAAGGTCGGCGAGGTGGACGATCAGCCGCGTCAAGGCACGCTGCACTACATTTCCCCTGAACAGCTTTCCTATACCCCTGTGAGTTTTCGCTCAGACATCTACAGCCTTGGCATCATGCTCTACGAAATGCTGACAGGCAAACCACCATTTGATGGCAAAACGCTTGACGATATGGTGTACAAGCATCTCTACGAAAATGTTCCCTCTGTGCAGTTCGAGCGCCCTGAACTGCCGGAAGGACTCAACGATGTGATCGCGCAGGCAACGGCGAAGAACCCGCGCGCCCGTTATGCCGATGCAGTGACGATGGCTGTCGAATTTCGCCAGGTTGTGAACGATTTCAACCAGAAAAGCCGCCAGCCTGTCCCTGCCCCCATCGAGAAGCCAACAGATGGCGCACCCACGAAAGAACTCTCCATCGCCGACATCCCGATGGACCCTGTGAACCCCTACAAAGGGCTGCGTCCGTTTCAGGAAGCTGACTCGTCAGATTTCTACGGGCGCGAAGCCTTTATCGAAAAACTATTGAAGCGGCTGCAAGAACCCGGCGCATTTTCCAGTTTCCTCGCCGTCGTCGGACCCAGTGGCAGTGGCAAATCCAGCGTCGTCAAAGCAGGCTTAGTCCCTGCGCTGCGCAAAGGGGCGCTGCATGGTTCGGAGAGTTGGTTCTACGTCGAGATGACTCCTAAGGCGCATCCGATGGCAGAACTTGAACAAGCCCTCCTGAAAGTTTCGACGAAGGAGGATGTTTCATTCACAGAGACCTTGAACGCGCCCGATGGTTATGGCTTGTTCCACGCGCTCGATCAAGCGCTGCCCGACGAAAAAACCGAACTTGTGCTGGTGATTGACCAGTTTGAGGAACTTTACACGCTCACCGAAGATGCAGCCGAGCGCGAACAGTTCCTGAAGGTGTTGGTGAAAGCTGCTGGCGAAGCCCTCAGCCGTGTGTGGATTATTATCACGCTGCGCGCCGACTTCGTGGATCGTCCCCTGCAACATCAAGAGTTCGGCAATTTGATTACTGAGCGCATTGAGTTTGTGCTGCCGATGTCCGCGAAAGAACTGGAACAATCCATTGTCGGTCCCGCCAACCGCGTCGGCTTGAAAATCGAGGGCAGCCTGGTTGCCGTCATCGTCGCCGATGTGAACAAGCAGCCGGGGGCGCTGCCACTGCTGCAATATGCGCTGACAGAACTCTACAATAACCGTCGTGGTATCACGCTGACACTGGACGCTTATCGCACGATGGGCGGCATCTCTGGGGCATTAGCGCGCCGTGCCGATGAACTTTACGTGCAGATGAAAAACGAAAGTAAACAAGCAGCACGCCAGTTGTTCCTGCGCATGATTACCATCAACGAAGGCGCAGAAGCCACGCGCCGCCGCGCCATGCAATCTGAACTCACTTCTGTTGCCGATGAGGCTGAAAAAGCTCGCATCCAGCAGATCATGAACACTTTCGCCAAATATCGCCTGCTGACGTTTGACAACGACCCGACCACGCGCGCGCCCACCGTCGAAATCGCACACGAAGCGTTGGTACGTGAATGGGATCAATTCCGCGCCTGGATACGTGACAGCCGTGAACAGTTGCAGGCGCAGCGCCGTTTATCGACCTCCACCGATGACTGGAATAAAGCTAACCGTGACTCCAGCTTCCTGGCTTCTGGCGCGCGGCTGGAAGAATTTGAGCGCCTGGCAAACGAGAAATCGCTCATTCTCAACGAGCAGGAAAATGAATATGTACGCGCAAGTATGGCACTGCGTCAGCGAGGTTCGCGCATCCGACAGGGAATTATCGCCGCGCTGAGTGTTCTCACGGTTGCCGCCATCATTGGCTTTGTGGTGGCATCGATTCGAACAGTAGATGCTACGAACGCAGCCGCAACCGCCAACGCTGCAAGTATCCTTGCGAACCGGGAAGCCACCATCTCGCGCTCACAAACCCTCGCGCTGACATCGATTACAGGCATTAGCACTGGCAACACACCATTTGATCTCTCGCTGCTGTTAGCGGTGCAGGCGTGGGAAACCTATCCAACTTTTGATGCACACAATGCGTTGCTCTCAGCCCTATTGGCACGTCCCAATCTCACAGCTTTTCTGAACAGTCATACGGAGCCAGTCGGCACAGTTGCCTTCAGTCCCAATCCTGAGCAGCCCATCGTCGCTAGTGGAAGTCTGGACGAGACGATTATCCTTTGGGATGCCAATACTCGCCAACCTATTGGCGAACCGCTGACAGGTCATGAACAGCGCGTCAACAGCGTCGCCTTTAGCCCTGATGGTTCGCTGTTGGCGTCCGGTAGTTCTGATACACAGGTGATGATCTGGGATTTAAGCGGCGGCACGGAAAATATTACACCGCGCACATTATCGGGGCATACACAAGCCGTGTGGGCAGTCGCCTTTAGCCCTGATGGACAGATGGTTGCTTCTGCCGGACAGGATGGCACGATCATTCTCTGGCAAGTCAGCACTGGGGAGATTCTCACGCGCTTAGAGGGGCACACGGGCGACATCTACACGTTGGCTTTTAGCCCTGATGGCACACAGATTGCTTCGGCAGGGGACGATCTGGAAGTACGCTTATGGGACATCAGCGATTTAGAAAATGTGACGAATTCCGTTGTGCTTCAAGCGGAAGGAGCTATTTACAGTGTAGCTTTTAGCCCTGATGGTTCAATCTTGTTAGCCGCCAGTGGCGACCAACGTGTCCATCGCTGGAATGTGACCACTCGGCAGGCTCAAAATAGCTTTGGACCTTTTAATCAGGAAATGCGCAGCGTAACCTTTGTGCCCGGCAGCAGCGTCTTCATCGCTGGCGATGCCAGCGGCAACATTCGCCTGATTAATTATCTACTCGATCAATCGGCAGGTTTACTCCGCAGCCCCAGTCTTTTCTCAGTGACCAGCCTCACTGTTGCGCCGGATGGCTGCTCGCTGGTATCGAGCAGTTTGGGCGATACCAGTGTCGCCTTGTGGAACATCTGCGACAGCCAGCCCTTAGCATCACCGTTGGAAGGGCACACGCAGCCTGTTCTGGATGTTGCTGTCAGCGCTAATAGCAATCGTATCGCGTCCATCAGTGGCAGCCTATCAGACAGCAGTTCTGGCGAGTTGCGGCTGTGGGATACAGCGACAGGCGAACCTCAGCAACTGCTCACAGGCTACGATGATCTGATTATCTCAATCGCTTTTTCACCGGATGGTCAATGGCTGGCGGCGGGCGGCGCGTTCAATGGCGAAGTGCTCATCTGGAATACGGAGACGGGCGCGCAAGTGGTGCAGTACCCGACGCAACAGAGCATTCTGGCGCTGGCATTTAGCCCCGATACCACGCGCACGCTGTTAGCAACGGCAGGCGCAAGCAACGTCATTTCGCTGTGGACACTCGATGGGACAACCCTCACGCCAACAGGCACACCCTTCGCCGGACACACGGAGCGTATCAATGCGCTGGCATTTAGCCCCGATGGCACAAAGCTGGTGTCGGGCAGCGACGATAACACGGTGCGCTTGTGGGACGTTGCTACCGGACAGCAAATCGGTGAGCCGTTGAGTGAGCACGATCAGCCCGTCACAGGTGTTGCCTTTAATAACGACGGAACCTTAGTCGCCTCCTCCAGCCGCGACGGTACAGTACGCTTGTGGAACGTCGCCACACGCCAGGTGATCGGGCAGCCCCTCAACCCGCAGTCAGGACGTATCAGGGACGTTGCCTTTAGCGCCGATGGCACAATGCTGGCAATCGCTACAGAAGGACGTTTCGTGATTCTCTGGGACGTTGCCACGCGCCGCATGTTAGGGGTGCCATTAAGCGCGCATCGCGATCAGGTCAACACGCTGGCGTTTTCAAGCGATGGGCAAACGTTGGTTTCAGGCGCGAGTGATCGCCTTATACTACTATGGGATGTCAGTGTAAGAGCATGGGAAAATCGCGCCTGCCAGATCGCCAACCGCTCACTGACAGCAGGCGAATGGCAGCAGTATCTCGAAAATCAACCCTATGAACCGGCTTGCCCGTTAGCACAATAAGGAGCAGGATTGATGCTCACTAAAAAATGGATTTTACCGTTGGTGTTGTCATGTTTGCTGGTGCTGCTGATTCCAGCGGCGATCAGCGCGCAAACTACTACGCCCACGCCTCGTCCAACAGGTATAGTACGCGCGACGATGACAGGCACACCACGCGGCACTGCCGAGGCTACCGCTGAGTCCACTGCCGAAGCAACCCCGACACCCGAAAGCCCGGCTGAGGCTACCGCCGAAGCAACTGAGGACTTGGATTGTCCGGCAATCGTCCAGACGGCGCTCCGCGTGGTGCGTGAGTCCTGCGAAGCGCTCGGTGAAGATGAAATCTGCTATGGCTACCTCGTAACAGAGGCGTCGCCGCGCGCTGGTGTGCAGGATTTCCGCTTTTTCAATATTGGCGATATTGTCGATGTGATTGACATTGAGAGCCTGAACCTCAATGCGCTGGACCCCGCCCGTGATGTGTGGGGGGTCGTCTTAATTAAGGTGGCTGATCTTAGCGACCCACAGGCTGAACCAACAACGATACTCCTGTTCGGTGATGTCGATTTGGTGACTGATTTCCAGTATGTAGCGATCACTGCCAACGTCAATGTCAACATTCGCCAGCTGCCTGAACAAGGGACTGCCATATTCGACGTTCTGGAAGAAGGCGATTCGATCATCGCCAGCGGGCGTTTGGAAGATGATAGCTGGCTGCGCGTGCGCGTGGCAGATGCTCAGGGACAGCCTACATTCGGCTGGATTTCTACTGAGCTTGTCACGCCCGACGGTGATTTAAGCGTGCTGCCTGTCGTCTCGCCAGATGACCCCGTTGATACCTCTGCGCTAAATTTTGGTCCGTTACAGGCATACTCGCTGACGACGGGCGTAGGCGATGCGCCCTGCGCCGAAGCGCCCAACAGCGGTATCCTCATCCAGACACCCGAAGGTCAGGCAGCGATTAACTTCACTATCGACGGTGTAGACATCACCGTTGATGGAACGGCGTTTATTCAGGCAGAAGCGGGCGGCGAACTGGGGGTCAACCAGCTTGACGGCGCATCCACGGTGACAGCGAACGGTGAGAGCAGCGTCGCGGTTGCGGGCACGACAGTAAGCGTGGAACTAGACGATGATCTTGTGCCTGTCTCTCCGCCGAGTGAACCGACCACAACCGACGAATCCGTAACTCAAGCTCTGCCTACCGAAGTTCTGCCCGAACAGGTGGAGGTAGCCCCGCCGCTGGAAATCATTGAAGGACAGCCGATCTCTGGCAACTGGCAGTTTACGTGGAGCGTGGAGGAGCAGACTTGTCCCAATGGGCAGATCATCCCCTTTGATACGCTGGGCGTGAACAACCCCATTCGTATGGAAGGCAACACACTGATACGCGGCGGTGTGCCTTATACCTTTGATGGCAGCAACTTTGTCGGTTCGTACAACGACCCACAGGGCAACCTGTTCCAGGTAGCGCTGACTGTCGAAGCCCCTGATCGCATGACCGGACAAGCCATCATCGACTTCGCGGCGATTACCTGTACTCTAACGGTGCCGTTTACGCTGACGCTGGTGAACGCTGCGGGCAACTAAGGCACTAGCTCGAAGTCGTTAGTCTCTAGTCTTAACCGAATGACTGGAACTTATTTCAAATTTCAGACTCGTAGGGGGCGACCAATGTGTCGCCCCGTCTAAAAGATCAATTTTGAAATGAATTCTAAAGACTAAAAGCTATAGACTATCGACTACTCGTTTGAGAAAAGGACGATCTAAATAGGTCGTCCTTTTTTTGCGTGGAGAAGCCGTAGGGTAAGCGCCGAAACCCCGTAGCGTGGGCGTTGTTCAGCTTTTCATTCCCAAAGACTACGATGGTAGATACCACAGGACTTTCAACAGCCATCTGTACCTGAACAAGGGGTTTAAACCCCTTGTTCGATAGATCACGAGCGAAAGTCCTATACCAAACAAACGCTTTGGGAGTGCGGGGTATGAAATACAAATGGTTGCTTTTATGGGCATTACTTTTGATTATTTTTGTAGGCTTAGCACACGCACAGCAAACGGGTGACGGTATTCCCGACAACTGTGAATACACAGGCGCAGCGTATTATCAGGCAAATGTGTTCCCGCGCTACGAGCCGCCAGCCAGCCGCCTCGTCCTCGTCGATTGGTCAACAACCGCAGACGTGCGCGAACTCGAAACAGGCTTGGTGACGGGCGGTTTTTATGCGCTCGGTTGGTCGGTGGATTGTCGTTATCTGGCGGGCGCGATTATCAACGCAGCGGGAAATTACGATACAGTCGTGTGGGACGCGGTGAACGGCGGGCGCGTGGGGACAATTTCTGACGCCGTTGGGCAGCCACATTTTGTCACATGGGGACCCAGCAACTATCTCGTCGTCGAAACACGCAACGGCGCAATACTCTGGAATGTGCCCGCCAATTCGCAGCTTATCCTGACGACTTCCTGGGATGCCTACACCGTGCGCAATTTCAGCCGTTTGCGTTGGGATGCTGAGAACAATCAATTGATTGTAAACTTGGCAGTAGGCGGGCGCGTGGCATATGACCTGACGACGGGACAGGAAGTGCCAATGGCGGCAAATACAACCCACTCGATTCCCACCGATCCCAACGCATTAGGCACAGTGGTTATTGGTGGCAATGCCTATCCGTGCCAGATTGGCTATAGCTATGGTTATCGCAACTGGTTTTATGACAGTGGTTATCAGGTGCCAGGTGTGTATGCGCGCTACAGCTTTACCGACCACCTCATTTATCTGGCGTTAGACGACGTTGATCGTCCCGACGAAACCCTTCAGGTCATCGAAGGCGGTCTCGATATTATATGGTTTGAGTTTCGCGGCTGGTCTGCAAATTGTCGTTATTTTGCCGCATCTTTAGGCAACGCTGATGGCACAAGCGATACCGCTGTATTTGATATTGTCGAAAATCGCCGTGTCGGAACTTTTGTCGGCGCGCGCGCTATTCTTCACCCGCTTTCCTGGAGTACGACAGGTGATGCGCTGGTGATTACGACCCGCGACGGCGGTTATTTGTGGTATCTGCCCACCGATACACGCACGCTCATTAACACCAACGTGGAAACCGCGCTGGCTGATCGTTCCGGTATCACGAGTTTTTATCGTGTCTATTGGGATAATCGGCGTGGACAACTGTTAGCGGTACAGGTCGGTTCAGGCAATGCTGTGACCGTCTACGACATTTACAGCGGCACACAGGTCGCCGTTTACAGTTTAGGAGTCGATGATTCTCCAGTCAGCATCCTTTTATCGTCGGATGGCAGCCACATCCTTGTCTATGGCACAAACAACGCAGCGCTCTGGAATCGTGAAAGCAGCGCAAGTATCCTATTCAGTGATTTCGCCTTTAACCCCTACTACACGCTTTTCAGCCCCGACAATCGCTATTTGGCATCTTTCCGTTTCAGCGAACTCGTGATCTGGGATTTACAAAATCCCAACGGCGACACGACCCCGAACTATGTTTACAGCGGTTTTAGATCCTATAACATCGCATTTATGGACAATGCAACCCTCACCAATGCCTATGGTGAAGCCTTGAACGTAGCTACGGGCGAAATCACGCGCTCCTCAGTCAACGTTGTTCAGCCTGCTGCCTCGCTTGCAGGCACAACAGGCTCAAGCATCTGGCGTGGTGATACTTGCAGCAGCATGACCACAAGCTATAACACTGAATTGCGTCAGCTTGAAGTGCGTGATCTTCAAACCGATGCCTTACTGCGCGTGATCGAATCCAACTTGAACCAGACGAACTACCTTCAAATGTCACCCGATTGTCGCTACGTAGGGGGAGAAGTCGCAATCATCGGCAGTGGTGATACGCCTTATGATGCTGCGCCGTTAGATGATATTGACCGTGATCGCCGCAGTGAGGACTACGTGTTTTGGAATGTCGAAACAGGGGAACGTATCTACGAGTTTCAGCATCCTTATCGTTGGGATACCTACTCTGGCGTTTGGTGGAGTCCTAGCAGTGAACGCGCCGTCGTTCGCACGACTGAAGGATATTTCATTCTTGACGCTGCGGCGAGCCAGGCTGCGCTGCTGCTTTTCAACGAACCGGGGGCAAACACCTATCGTGCAGGGATCAATTCTTATCCTCAGGTCTATTGGGATTATCAGCGTGGACAGGTGCTGATCTCTGGCTGGAGTGGCGTGTTTGCTTTTGATATGCAAACAGGGATTGAGCGCTATCGCTTTTCCGCCTATCCAGAAGACAGAAGTTACTATTACGGCGGCTGTGATTTTGGTGGATGTTATTTCTCTCTATCGCCTGACAATACCACCTTGTTTGTTAGCGGCTTTGGCGCGATGGGGATTTGGAACTTGGACACGCTCGAACATCAGCACGTCGATGTGCGCAGCGGCACAGCCTACGCCGCTAGAACACAAATCAGCCCTGATGGACGATACCTCGTCATCGCGCGCAACAACATTCGCGTGTGGGATTTAACCGCATTGCCTGAAGACTTTGAAGAACGTGATCCTGTTGTTGCATTTCAGGGACCCGATGCTCGTATCCGCACCTTTCAATTTGTCGATAACACGACCATTGAAGTCACGACATCCAACGGCGAAATCTCTTATTGGGACATCACAACGGGCGCACAGGTAGAGCGCTGACAGCAAAAAGGGACGTACTTTTGTGTGCGTCCCTTACAATGCGAATGGCTAGAATCTTCCAACCTATTCTAACCACTCGCGGCGATTTTTGCCTGATTTGGCGTCCAAATGCTTTTTGGTGCCGTTTTACGAAAAATGCTCATGCCTAAAACGCACGCATGGGCATTCTTAGTACACTTGATGTACCACCCTATGTCCCACTGTTTGAACTCAATAGGTTTCACAGGGTACATAGCTTAAGGATGTTTGCCTTTCCCAACCGATTCTAACCAAAAATGAGGGGCGAAGTCTGCGCTTGCAAACTCGCCCCTACACAAACCTATTCGTTCACGACAAACACCGCTGTCGTGCGTCCCGGCACGGTGAATGCCCCATCAGCGAATGCCGCCGTCTGTACAACTTCATCGCGTGAGTTCTGCAACACCGGATGCAGCTCAAACTCCATGCCCGCGAAACTCTCATCGCTCACGGTCACTTCGTCCGGGCTGGCGTTGAACACAACAACAATCATCTCGTAGTTCGGGTCAAGGTCAGCACCCTCCATCGTATCCGACAGCACGTAGACGATCACGCCTGGCATCTGCTCAGGACCTGTGTTGACGAACGAAACGCGCGCCATCACGTCCTCAGCCGTTTGCAGGCGGAACAGTGATGAACTGCGGCGGATTTGCAGCATTTCCTCGAAGTCCGCCAGCGAGTCCATGATCTCGTCATTGCCGACCATGAGGTCAGGATTGCCTAGCAGCCCGCGCAGCGGCTCCCAATTGCTGCGATCTGGCGGCAAGCCCACTGCCCAATTATTGAACGTGTAGGTGAAGTCAAGACGGTTGAACCAGTCGCCGGAGTTGTAGCTGTTGCCATCGCCGGATTTTGAGCGCAGAAGGTCATCGCCTGCGTGGAAGAACGGTACGCCCTGCGAGAGCGCGACGAGGCTGTGTCCGACGTTGTTCATACGCACGCGGTCATCAATTGTCGCTTCAGCAGGCGCGGCAAGCATGATTCTGTCCCAAATCGTCAGGTTGTCATGCGCAGAGATGTAAACGATGTTCTCCTGTGGGTCAAGCGTGTAGCCTGCGGGCGAACCGTTGTAGTCGATGTCTGCGCCTGTTACGGTGTCGCCGTTCATATCGACCAACTGGTAATCACGCAGGTTGCCTGCCAAGCCGATGCGGATCAGGTCGGTGTCATGCAAAAGTTGCGCCAATTGAGCATCCTCATCG
>CALMZT010001147.1 GCA_937870805.1 uncultured Chloroflexota bacterium | reverse complement strand
GGTGGCATTTCGCCGTTACTGTTTTGCTGAGGCGCTTGCACATGATCGAGGCTGTCATCGTACATCTCAATGTCGTCAATGGCAGGGCACGTCTTTAACGCTTTCCAGAAGGCGTCCTTATTGAATTTCACCTGCTGCCAGAGCGCATTCAAATCCAGCTTGCTGCCGATGTCACCGGGTAAGCGGTACAGTTCCAGCGCCATTCCGCTGCCTGAAAGCAGGCGGTACAGCTTCGCAGCGGCGGCAAGTCCCGGCTTGTCCAGGTCGGGATAATAAACCACACGATTCACGCCGATAGATTTGAGCCATTCAGCGATGTTCTCAGGGATATTCTTCTCACCAAACGCACTCGCGGCAGGCGGATAGCTTCCTGATGCACTCGCCGCGTGCAGCGTCCACACATCCACCTCCCCCGCGCACCAGTAGAGCACGCCATTCTTACGCTCCACAGCCTCGCGCAGAGCCTTATAATCGGCGACGTAAATTTTCCATGTTTGCGCTGTACCATCGGGCATGATTTCCCAACCGTACTTGTCACCTGCTGCTGCGTGACTGTCGACATGTTTCCAGCGCAAACGGCGCTTGCCTTCCTCATCGAAAGTCGGGTAACGAAAGCCGTCTTTGTCCTGTGCCTTGCCGTAACCCTTGCCTGCCACGATACGGAACAAGGCTTGTGTCTCAGCACTAATGCCGCGCATATGCAGCGCTGGAATACTACGCAGTTGCTGTGTGGTCATGGCTTGCCCCTTGTCTCATGTGCGAGAAACGACTACGACTACGCTCACGGGCGGCTGCGCGCGCAGCGTCATCGTCAGACGCGGCGGTGGATGTGGTCGCTGGCTCATCCGATGTCGATGCAGCAGGCGTGTCAAGATAGCCTTCTTTGCGCGCGTCACTGGCGTTGGTGCATAAGGCGCGCGGGCTGAACTTGTCGAATTGCTCAGCACAGTAGTCGTAGAGTCCCGCTACATCGGCGGGTGTAAATCCGGCGAGGATGAGTTCCCTTGCAGACTTCTGAATGACTCCGCGCTCTGAGTCAGTGAGCGTGTCCCATGATGTATGACCGAACGCAGCAAAGATGGCATCCTTCATTGGTGTCATCTTTTCAGCAGGAACACGGTCTGTCTTGTTCCGCTTAGATTTGGAAAGAGAAGGTGTTCCGTCCGTTGCATCGTCAGATGCAAAAGAATTGGATTTATCTTTAAAAGAACTGGTATCAACTTCTGTTCCAGTTTTTAGAACTTCTAGATTCTGGAACATTGATGTTCTAGTTTTTAGAACATCGGCAACTACAACTTGAATGGCGCTTAAGGCTTCCGGTGTCATATATAGGTACTGATAGGACTTGCCTTCAAGCTGAATGACGCCTGTAAGTTGATACACATGTTGTTTTGGTGGGAGCTTCAATTCTTCATCCACGCGCTTGCTATATGGCACGAGCACAAACGCCCCGTGTTCCTCAAGCCACTGTTTAGCGTCTGACGTAGGGGTGTTTGTCGCTCCAATGTCTTTTGCAATCTTGCGCACGCCGGGATAACAACGCAGGCGAATGTTGGCGCGCAAAATCAAATCGATCAGCACGTCAAGTCGCTTGCCTTCACATAACACGGGAAGAATTTCCCTCATTTGCCAGTGTAATGTTGCCACAGTTTCTACCTATACCTTTCCGCGTTGTGTAACGGTAATTTCAACGCGCGGCTCGTGCTTGTCGTCAAAGCGTCGAGCGTGGATTTCCACAACCTGCACATCGTTTTTGTAGCAAATGCCATTACTTTGTCTCATGACACGACCTCCAATAATTCGAGGAAGGGTCTTGTCGGTGAATCATGCTGCAAGCGCGGCAACGGATGTATTCCTTGCGCGAAACGGGTCCGCCACAATCTTGACATTTCCATGTAAGCGGACCGCCTGCTTCTGTTCGTTTGCGTCCGTAATAATTCATTGAGCACTGCCTACAGCAAAAACCAGCGCGTAGGCGCGCCAGAGATTGAGGAATGTCAAACTCTTTTCCACACTCTTTACAGTTGAGCGTTTGCCGCTTTGCTTTGGAAGCGCATTCTATTGAGCAGTGAACTGTATTCTGTGATGGATAGGTAGTTACCTCGCCCCCACATACCGGGCACGTGCCGCGCGGCGCGGGGTCGTCTATCTTGTGGATAAGGATTTCGACTCTTGGATTGTCATTTGCTAAGAACAATCGCCCAAAGATTTCCATGACCTGCGCGTCATCTTCCCACACCTGACCATTTGCAGCATCGGAAATAGCTTTTATCAGATTGTCGCAGTCAATGCGTTGACGTGTTGAGCGATAAAAAAGACAACGTAGAGCAAACTTACTCTTAGCGTCCGGTTCAACGTCACCCAACACCCCTCTCAACGTCCAACGCACGGCATCTTCATAGTTCCTGGTCTTAATTGGTGTATAGACATTGCCGTTACGCCCAAAACGTGCTCGCTGCTTCGACAATGGCTCACCAGCAAGTGTGATATTGACGACCACATCAGACTCGTTTACGTCATAGGGAAAACGGTTGATGTCAAAAGTTTTAAGCATCTTTGACCTCACTCAATACCAGCTTCACAGGTTTCCTCATGCGCCATGCGTCCATCAAATCGCCCTTGGTTTCAAGGTCAATGCCGAGCACGTCGAATTGGATGAAATTCTTGTCGATACCGACAATGCAAACCTCATCGCCTTCTAACAACCTCATCGGTGGCGTGGGTTTACCGAGCCGCTTGTCGATTTCGATGCGCGTTCGCTCTACTGTCCAGTCGTTATCGGCACACTGGCGAAGAAACGCCTGTGCATCCTTCAGATTTTTGAGGCGCATCGCTTCGCGGTAGTGGGTGTAGGTGAGTTGCGGGCATGTCTCTAAAAAATCTACCCTGGTAGATTTTTCCCAAAAACGCGAAACAGTACGGTATTGTTTCACCCGCGCGGCTTCATATTTGATGGCTTTAGCAAAATTACCTACCATATTCGCGTTATATTGTTTGACGATGAGGCAGGCGAGGTCGCCGATTGTCCAGCGACCTTCGTCCAGCATCTCTTTGGCTTCGATACCAGCGGACACACAGGACTCCCATACGTCACTGGAACGTTCAATGAGTTCAATCGGGTCAATGTTCATGAGCATTTCCTAAAACGGAATATCACCCAACTCTTCAGCGGACGGTTCATTCGTCACTTCCCAGCGCGAAAATTCAGCGTTACCGTCCTTGCCGCGCTTGATGAACATGCCCTGTCCCCACTCGTTTAACGTTATCAGCTCACCGGCTTCCCATTGCTGTGCATCGGTTTCAAAAACTTCAAAGACATGAGGATTAAAGGTCGATACCAGCGACTTGCGCTCGGCGTCCAGAATACGATATAAGCGCTTGCCGCCGTTACCGCTGGCAGCGATGGCATACATCGCCTCGACGCGCTTTTCTTCGCCGGGTTCATCTTGTGATGGCTGCTGAGTGCCGTTGGTCGCTGGAGCTTTCCCGCCCACGTAACTCACCAGTTG
>CALMZT010001146.1 GCA_937870805.1 uncultured Chloroflexota bacterium | reverse complement strand
GACACGTTGGTCGTCCCCTACGAGTGATGCTATGCGTCATCATCGGGGAAGCCAAACCATTGACCGAAGGCATCAAGCTCCACGCTGCATCTGCCGCATTTCGCGCCATAAATCTTTGAAAGTAATGGGGTCGTTGTAGTATTTGCGCAGGGTTTCGAGCAGTTTGGGGTGGGGCATGGCTTCGGGATGGGCGCGCACAATCGCCTGATACGCTTCCATCAAACTCAGATGCTCTTCTTCGTGCAGCGCCGCCATCGTGAACGCCACCGAACGGCTGAGACCTGCGCCACAGGCAATCAAGAGGGTATTGCCCTGCGCTTTCTGGGCACGCACAAACGCCATGCCACGCATCAACTGTTCGACGGATAGGGGAGCGCCATCTTCGACATTCAGGAATAGGGTACTGATATTCGGCTGGAGGACGTATTCGGCAAGCTGGAGCATTGCGTTGATACGTTGAGTGCGCAGCAGAGTCAGTGCGATGGTGTCACGGTATTTACCGATATAAAGCCAATCCCGAATACGATACATGTTAGCGCTTAGACAATCGAAACCCTAATTTACCACTTTCATAACCTCATTATAACGCATTTGTGCATCATGTAAACAAATAGTTATTTGACAGTATGATTAATAACGCACCAAATTATGGTTAAGATTCGACGTGCGGAGGCTTGGACAGTGCAAAAGGGTATGAGAAAGGCTAATTGCTGTCCGTTCTAAATATAATAGGGCACAAAGAGATTAGACCATCATCGACAGCAAAAATATCTGGATTTTGAATATATGCGCGCGGGTTTGCAAACGCCGCCCACTGCTGTGCTGACATGGCGCGCGCCCCGTTAACGCTGCTCCTTCTTCAACACTGCGCGTTTAGACTTATATCTCACCTTATGCAGTTTATCGCTCCGGGTTCAAAACCCAGAGCTAGCAGCGGGTCGGTAAACCTCTCAAGAGGTTGAAATACCGCAGTGCCCAAGCTGTTCACGGGTTTCCAACGCGCATAGCTGGCAGTTTTGAACTGCCAGCGTCCGCAGCGGCGAACGTTTTGCGTAAGGTGAGTTATATCTCAAACTTAAGACTACTGCTCATGGCTGTCAAATTAAACGGGGTGGTTGAATACTCTACAAAAAGCAAAGTTATTGATTTCGCGTTGATTTACGCAACTTCACGCTTTTCTCTTGCGTGATTTTAGCTCGGCGTTGCTGAGATTTTCCATGACTCTGAACTTCACAATGTTGCTGATGAGGTCTACTGGCAGAGGTTTGTCGAGCGGGAATTGTATCGCCCCTTTTGAGCGTTCATAAGCGGATAATTCATCTTCAAATGCGCGCAGTTCACCTGCCGGGTAAAATCCAATATGCTTTTTCCAAGCCGCAAAATAGACCAAAGTCCCTTTCAGCGCAAAAGCAGGCATTTGGTAACTGATTTTTTCTACGGCGTCAGGCGCGGCGGCTTTGATGGTCGCGCGCATTTCTTCCAGTTTGGTTTGTATGTCTTCGGGGAACATTGCAATGTACTCGTCGATGGAAAGAAAGCCAACTTTCTTGCTTTTCATAGATGCTCCTTATGCTGGTTATGGGAGATTATCGAAGCGATTGAGCATCTCGTCAAACCGCCGCTGAAGATAAGCGCGCTGAGCGCTGTTGCGGCATAGTGCCAGCGCCCGTTCGTAAGCATCAGCGGCTGCCTCGCGCTGATTCGTGCGACGCAGCAAGTCAGCACGGGCAACGTGATAGGGATAAAAGTCCTCTACACCTTCAATGCGATGCAGCAGCGCCAAACCGACAGTCGGACTCTGTGCCATTGCTACTGCTACCGCGCGGTTCACTTCCACCACTGGCGAGGGCATCATCACCGCCAGCGTGCCGTAGAGCGCCGCGATCTGCTGCCAGTCTGTTGCCTCAGCCCTCGGCGCTTCGGCGTGGAGCGCGCTGATCGCCGCCTGCACCTGATAAGGTCCGGGAGTGTAGAGGGCAAGCGCTTCATCCAGAACCGCAATCCCCTCGCGAATTTTTGCCTGATCCCAGCGCGCGCGATCCTGATCTTCCAGCAGCACGAGTTCGCCCGCCGCATTGAGCCGCGTTTCACGGCGCGCATCGTGCAGCAGCATCAACGCCAGCAGACCGCGTGCCTCAGCGCTCTGTGGCAGCAGCGTGACCAACACCCGACACAGGCGGATTGCCTCGCCGCACAGGTCGCCGCGCGTCAGTGTAGCGCCTGATGTTGCGACATAACCTTCGTTGAAGATCAGGTAGATCACTGCCAGCAAGGCGTCGAGGCGCTGCGGGAGCAAATCGGCGGGCGGTACACGGTAGGGAATGTTTGCGTTGCGGATTTTTGCCCGCGCCCGCGCCAACCGCTGCGCCATTGTCGGCACGGGCACGAGAAACGCCCGCGCGATCTCGTGCGTGGACAGCCCGCCCAGCGTATGCAGCGTCAGCGCGACCTGCGCCTCCAGCGCCAGCGACGGATGACAGCAAGTGAACATCAGTTTCAGCCGATCATCCGGGATGGAGTCCATCTCGGTTTCCTCCTCGTCGTCAGCAGATGGATCGAGGATGACCGCTTTGCGTTCCAGAGTTTCCGCGCGGCGTAATCGGTAGATGGCACGACGTTTAGCGACGGTGGTCAGCCACGCGCCGGGATTACGCGGCACACCATCGGTCTGCCAGCGCGTCAGCGCCTCGACCAGCGCATCTTGCAGCGCGTCCTCTGCCAGCGTGAAATCTCCAAACTGGCTGATGAGCGCGGCGAGGACACGCCCGTGTTCTTCGCGGAATGTCGTTTCAATCTGTGTTGCTGCGGTCATCCCAAACCTGCTGCTATTTTTGCGACCACTTATTCAGCGGGCGCACCTCAATTGTGCCGTATTGGGCAATCGGAATCTTCGCCGCCCACGCAAGCGCTTCGTCAAGGTCTTTACAGTCCAGCACGTAGTAACCGCCCAACTGCTCATGCGTTTCAGCGAATGGGCCGTCGGTGATGAGCGCCTTGCCGTTCCGAACGCGCAAACTCGTTGCGTCGGTGACGGAGGTTAGTCCGTTAAACGAGTCCCATACCCCGGCGGCTTTGGCTTCGGTTTCAAAAGCGTACCAGGCTTTCGCCGCAGCCTGATATTCTTCAGGCGTTTCTTCAGGGGTATAGTGGGGCGTTTCAGCCTCGTTCGCGTACATGAGCAGCATGTATTTCATCAGTTTTTCGCCTCCGGGCTAACACAGTCGCGCCCTGTGCAATTAGGGGTTTTGGGAAATGCCGATGATGTTCCCTTCGGCGTCTTTTACGACGGCGATCAGCTTGCCGCCGCCGACATCCTGGACAGCCTGTATAGTCTGTGCGCCGGCTTCGAGCAAGGATTGCAGCGTTTTACGGATGTCGTCCACCTCATAGTACGGCGTTGTTCCGTGCTTGTGACCGTTGGGGTCTAAGCCAATGTCCTGGTCGCCGATCTTGTAGCCCACATAATAGGGTTGATCTGCATAGGGTTCTTTGCCCAGCAGCACGCTGAATAACGCTTTTGCCTTAGCGATGTCTTGCACCGGATAGATGATGGTTTTGACGCCTTGATTCATGAGAAACTCCTTACACTAATGGTTCGATTGTCGGTTGTTTTTGCCTTTCTATACAAACGTAGAACAAGGAGGTGTCAAAATGACAGTTGGACAGGCGTTCTCATCATTTACTCATAAATGGACGCTTATGACCAAGTGGATTGTCTCATAATTCGCACGGTTAACCCCTATCCCCCCAGCCCCTTTCCCCGTCGCTTCGCTTACAGGAGAAAGGGGAGAAATGCGGGGCATGGAGACGATTGTTGAGAATATTTTTGGGTTTCATTTGAAAGACAGACTACTAAGCTCATTGCTGCCAAATAAAAAGGGGTGGCTGCCCACCCCTCGTGATATGTTAGTTCAGACGCTCGTCTGCTTCTTCGTCTTCATCCCAGTCTTCGTCTTCTTCATCCCAATCATCTTCGTCTTCGTCCATGCCCAAGCCGTGAACGTGACCGTGCGCCATTTCCTCTTCATCGGCTTCACGCAGGGCGACGACTTCCACGTCGAAGTTGAGGGTCTTGCCAGCCAGCGGCGGATTGAAGTCCAGCGTGATCGCATCCTTGCTGATGTCGACAACGGTGGCTTCATAAATGTAGCCTTCGTCGTCTTCCATCTCCACGACCATACCCTTCTTCAACGTCTCTGCGCCGGGAATGTCGCGGCGGTCAACGCGCTCCACTTCTTCCTTATCATAGGGACCATAACCCTGATCCGGGGGGACGTTGACACTCAGTTTATCACCGACTTTACGCCCGTTTAGTGCCGATTCCAAGCCCGGCACAATGTTGGCTGCGCCATGCAGGTATTCAATCGGGTCGCTGCTGTCAGCCCGCTCAACTTCCTGCCCATCTACTTTCAGCACATACGCGATGCTAACGACTACACCGTCGGCGACTTTTTCTACTGCCATATTCCTGAATTTCCTTTTCTAAAGCCTCAACATTGCGAGGCAAATAACATGAGTATTATAGTTCCCTTATCCATGTCTTCTTAAGATAGGATGGGTCTGTTTTATGCCGGACAAGCCCGCACGGGATGAACTACTGCACCCCCTATCCCATTGTCATGGTTGTCAGGACAACCTTAACTTTTGGGATTACTTTGATGGTTGATGAACGTTGAATATTTTACATCTACCACGAGTTTCGGTAGACAACGCCCTATATTCAGTTGGTAAGTTGCGTGCCACTCGTCTGCCGTTGACCGACGGTCTGAAGTTACAGCGAATGGACACAGGCGAATATAGCAAAAAAGTTCAAAGTCAACAAGCTCAATGAACGATTATTATACGCAATTGATGTTAGAAGTGAATTGTCAGTTAAGGGGCAAACATCAGAGTTGTGTTAACAGTGGGAGAGGAAATTGAATAGGGGCATCCGCCGGGGTTGCCCCTATCGATATACTATTTTAAAGATCGTCTAATTCGCCGTCACGCAGCGACATCTCGAAGGCACGCCCGATGAGCAGCACCTGCTCAATCCACACGTAGAATTCTTCTTCGTCCATCACCTCAGAAATTGTTTCGACGACTTCTTCGGGCAGTGTGCTCATGACTTCAGTCGTCAAACACGCCATCGCCTGCTCTACAGAAGGGCGCGAGGTCGGCGGGTCGCCTTCCAGCAGTTTATCGAACCAGCGCTCGACAATCGGGTGTACCTGTTCGCAAGATGACCCGTGTCCAAGCTGCTCGTCTGCCAAATGTTGAAATTCTTCCAGCCACTGCGGGTCTTGTGTCTTCTTTTTCTTCTTGCCCATAATCTACACCCTTGTGTCCCGTGTCGATATTCTCAAGTATACATCAATTAGACGCTGTTGGCGCTACTTTCTGGATCGTACCAATACAAACGCTAACACCCTTCCAATGCAGGCAAAAGGGTTCGACTGCCGTAGGTGACGATGAGTACAACCTTAGTCAGGGTTTTGTCACCTCTTGCCTCAAAATAAGGGAAGTCTAAGATGGGTGTTCTCCGTTGTCAAAGACGGGTTTGTGGGCGTAGGATGTAGGGAGATGATGTTTGTGATGAATTTCCTGAAAGCTGACAATGTTGAATACTAACCAACAAGTTGAGCGTGTGTTCCTAATCACGCTCGTGTTGAATCTTGTCGTCGCCTTCTGCAAAATCGCTGTCGGTATGTGGAGCGGCGCGCTGTCGATCACCGCCGATGGCTTCCACTCGCTGACGGACGGTTTATCGAACGTGGGCGCGCTGGTTGCCAACCGTATTGCTGCGCGTCCCGCCGACAGTGACCACCCCTACGGACACCGCCGCTTCGAGACGTTAGCGGCGCTGGCAATTGGTGCGCTGCTGCTGCTCACGGCATGGGAAGTGGTACAGGGCGCACTGGAACGGCTGCGCACGGGCGAAACCTTTGAAGTGTCACCGGTGATGTTTGTGGTGTTGATCGGTACGCTGGTGATGAACCTGTTCGTCAGCCGCTACCAGATTGGCGAAGGCAAACGTCTCAACTCTGAACTGCTGGTGGCGGATGCTGCCAACACGAGTTCAGACGTGTTCGTCACGCTGTCGGTCATTATGAGTATGATTTTGGTGAGCGTATTCGGTTGGGTGTGGGTGGATTCGGTGGCAGCGCTGATCGTCGTACTCATGATCGCACGCGCAGCGCTGAATATCCTGCGCAGTACCAGCAGCGTGTTGGTGGATACTGCTCCGTATACGCCCGAACGCTTAACAGAAGTCGTGCAGAGCGTGCCCTCTGCGGCGCGGGTGCTGAGGGCGCGCAGTCGTGGGACAACGCATGACGCGCACATCGACATCGACCTGCAAGTGTCGCCGGAAACCACCGCCGAGCAAACCGCCGTGCTGACCAATGCCATCCGCCAGCGCTTGCAGCAGGAA